>JAFQBL010000079.1 GCA_017416695.1 Bacteroidales bacterium
GCCTGATACATATTTTGTAACAGTATCATCTTCAAATGATGAGTTGGGTACAGCATATATCGGAGCCGAAGGAACAACTGATGCACGAGTAGCAAATGATGGAGAACAAACATTAGAGTTGACAGCAGTAGTAATAGATCCTGCTTATGAGTTCGCAAATTGGACATTGGAAGGAGAGGTAGTAAGTACAGATGCAGTATATACAACAACAGCAATAACAGAAAATCGTAATTATGTAGCCAACTTCCAAGTAAAAACAATAGAACCCCGTACAGTAAAAGTATCATCAAATGATAAGACAAAAGGATATGCAGTATTTGTATCTCCAATGCCTGAAGGAACAGCAACAGATGTAACAACAAGCGAGTGGGTAACAGTTCAAGCATATACACAAACCACAGACGACTTCTTTGTAAATTGGACAATCAACGGAGAAGAAGTAGGCACAGAGGCAGAGTATATCTATAAAGGCGAAGAAGCAGCAACAATTCAGGCAAACTTCATCAGTAAATACATAGTAAATGTAAATGCCACTGAAAACGGAACTGTTACATTATCAACAGATGATGGTGGTGTAGCCTCAGGCTCACGAGTAGAAGAGAATGATATACTAAAAGTATCAGCCACACCTAATGGCGGATACGAATTAACAGCAATTTTAGTAAATGGCGAAAACATTCTTACCGAAGTAACAGCATCATCAGGAATATACGATGTAACAATCACTGGCGCAACAACAATTGAAGTAGTATTTGAAGAGTTAATAGCAACATTAACATACGAAGTTATAGGTTATGGCTCAGTTAAATGTTACTCAACAGATGATGTTACAACAGGAGTGCTTTACGAAAATGGAGCAACACTTCCATTAAACGGAGATTTATACGTATTCCCAACACCAGGAGAAGGAGAAGAGTTAATATCAATAACAATCAATGGTGTTGATTATATGAATGATATTAAAGAATATGGAAATGCCTATGAAACTGTTACTGGAGATATGTATGTTGTAGCAACATTCACTAACTTAAGTGGTGTTGAAGATGCAGATGCAGATGTAGCAACCGTATATGCAACAGACGGAACAATTTATGTTAAAGGTTACGAGGGAGATGTTAAAGTTGTAAACATTAGCGGTCAAGTTGTAAAAGATGTTGTTGCTAATGGTAATACAGAGATCTCTATTGCACAAGGAATCTACTTTGTAGTGAGCGGAAACCAAGTAACAAAAGTTGTGGTTAAGTGAGAGTAAAAGCCAAGAGATTGGCTTTTACCGAACGACAACAAGTTAGAGGTTAAAGACCTCAAAGTTATTGTAAAATAAGAGTTTGATTAATTATCTTTGTAGGGACGTGGCCTACCACGTCCTCCAAAAATTAATCATTTATTAACCATAACCTAATAGGGGTTGCACTTTTAAAAGTGCAACCCCTATTTTATCTAATGACCTTAAAGGCTCTAAAGATACAAATGACCTTAATAACTAAAAATCAGAGTGGAATTTTACCAAACCATTAATAGGTGAAGATTCAATTTTTGTGATAGATATATTAAGACTTTTAGCAACTTCACTTAATATATCTTTGTAATAGTAGGCAATAGAACCAATAAAAGCAATATTGTTAGTTTGGTAATCATATTGCATAACATTGCGAATAAAGAATTCTCTAAAACTTTCAAATACAATATTATAAACACTCGGGTTATCTATATGCTTATAGATAAAATGAGAAAACGAAGCCAAAAACCTGTTAGGAAAAGGTTGGCGATATACCCTATCAATAATCTCCTCATGACTTAGGTTACATTCTGATAAAAACTTTATTTTAAACTCTTCGCCAAGTTGGTTTTTAAGAAGAGAGCCAACAAATAATCTGCCTATAACAGCACCGCTGCCCTCATCTCCAAGAATAAATCCCAGAGGAGATATGTTCTTATCTATTGTCTCTCCATTGTAATAGCATGAGTTTGAGCCTGTGCCAAGAATACAGGCAATGCCATTCTCCTTGCCAAACAATGCACGAGCAGCACCCAATAAATCGGAGTTTACTTCAATTAATATATTATCTCCAACAACCTCTAAAAGGCAACATTTAACAATCTCCTTTTTTTCAGGGGTACATCCTGCACCATAAAAATATATAGCAGAAATTTTATTGGCAATGTCAAACTCAGAGAAAACCAATTTAATCTCTTGTGTAATTTTCTCCTTGCTCTCAAAGTAGGGGTTAATCCCTTTTGAATTAATACATTTAATTATAATACCATCCTCAACAAAACACCACTTTGTTTTGGTAGAACCACTGTCAGCAATAACAATCATTGGTTATATATTATATGTTTATATACAAAATTATAAACAAAAAAGTATTATCTTCGCAAAAACAAATAAAAAAACAATGTTGAGTAAAGCAAAAATAAAATTTATACGAACTCTTTCTCAAAAGAAGGAGCGATATGAACAAAAACTATTTATTGCAGAAGGCGATAAATTGGTAGGCGATACTCTAACACTATTTAAGTGCCGATTATTAGTGGCAACCCCAGAGTGGCTACAAACTCATAATATATCATATTGTAACGAGGTCATAGAGGCAACTCATGAAGAGATAGCAAAAGCATCGCTTATGCAATCACCTCAAAATGTAATAGCCGTTTATGAGATGCCACAAAACACAATATCTCCCGATGAACTGGAAGGAAAATTAATATTAGCATTAGATTGTGTTCAAGATCCTGGTAATTTAGGCACAATAGTCCGTATAGCCGATTGGTATGGAATAGATACAATA
>JAFQBL010000080.1 GCA_017416695.1 Bacteroidales bacterium
AGAAATTCTCTTTGTAGTTGGTTTGTTGTGCAGAGGCAGATAATGTAATTGATATAAATATTGATATAATTAATAATGATAAGATTTTTTTCATTTTGTCATTAATTTAGGTGTTTATAGCCTTTTATTTTGTGACAAAATTACTAAAAATATACTTATGCTCAATATTCTCCCTATGATTTTTATTTATAAAAGATCTTCAAAACAGAAATCCCTACCCTTATGCCATCAGTAAATGTGCTAATGAGTGAAAGTTTGTTTGAAATTTTACTTATTATATCATTTTCGTTATTATTAGTAGGTATAGGTGATATGTAATTGGTAAATTTTTCTTCTTTAGTTGCAATCTTGTTTTTTAATATTTTTCTTTTCTCTTCTAATTGATACAAGTAGTTCATAATTCAATTATTTTATTAATAAATTTTGCTATTGGAATCTCTATAAAGTATTTCCTGAAGAGATATATAAATACCCATATCAATATAAATATAATTGCCCCGATTAATAAGGTATATACCTCTCCAATGAGTGGTTTGAGAATTGATACTATGGATAGTACAATAAATGTTATGGTAAGTGTGAATAATACAATGCCTATTATTGTAACTAATATAGATGATAATATTTGAGTTAACGTTATTGTTGCCTCTGTTTTAAGTAGTTCCTTACGGAGACGGAGGTATTCTTGAACCTCCGTCATCATTTCCTTAGTTTTGTTTTCTATCATAACAAATCAGGAATTGTTTATGCTTTTGGGGTTGCTTTGTCACACTCGTTAGTGACACATTTTTTTAACTCTTCGAGATCACTCTTTGAGAGTTTGATGCCATGCTTATTCATAAAATCATAAATGTTAGCACGCGTTTCTGATCCCTTTGCTGGTGCAAATAACATTCCAACTGCAGTACCTGCTGCAACACCACCTATAAAGGCAGTTAGTAAACATAAACCTTTCATAACCATTAAATTTAGATACATATATATAACACAAATTATCTGCACTATGTTTAGATATCATGCGTAATAATGGTTGTGTTAATAATAAAAATATTAACTTTGTTGAAATTTATTTTATTATGAATTGGATTATATTAATTGTTGCAGGACTTTTTGAAGTTGGTTTTACGTTTTGTATGGGTAAGGCCCGAGAGTCAACTGGCTTAGAGTTCTATTTGTGGGGGTTAGGATTTCTTGTATCTTTAGCATTAAGTATGATACTTTTAGCAAAGGCTACACAATATATTCCAATGGGTACAGCATATCCTGTTTGGACAGGTATTGGTGCTGTGGGTACGGTTTTGATGGGTATTTTATTTTTTAATGAGCCTGTAACCTTTATGAGATTGTTTTTTATAACAACTCTTATTGTGTCAATTATAGGTCTTAAACTTGTATAGCGATGATTATTGCTGATATTAATCAACAATTTTGGGATTTTGTCTATTCACATGCTAATGATAATTGTCTATCGTTACGTTTGAAATATTCTAATGCTTGTGACTTTGATGTAACATTCGCTATTGATCAGATTGAAGTTCGACAGAAAGTTAAGGACAAACTTCCTTTTGTTGCTTTAAATAAGAAGTTTATATTTCCGTCTCTATTGTCGGCTGAGCACTGTACTTGTGAGGCTGTTGCCAATTTTAAGGCTAATTATATATTAAAAGATCGTTATAATTCTATATGTGATTTAACTGGTGGATTGGGTGTTGACTCTCTTGCTTTCTCATCTGTTGTAGAAAGTGTTACGTATGTTGAACGTTTTGCAGAATATTGCTGGTGTGCAAATCATAATTTTAGATTACTTAATAGAGATATAAGAGTTATTAATAGCGATTGTTCAAATTTTTTAAATGAGGATATTTGTTTTGATGCTCTTTATATAGACCCTGCTCGTAGAGGTGAATTAAATAAAAGAGTTTTTGCTTTTGCTGATTGTGAACCTAATGTTGTTGAGTTGTTACCTCGTATGTTCAATGTCGCAAACGATATTTATATTAAAGCCTCTCCTATGGCGGATATTTCAATGTCGATTAATGAATTGAAATATGTTTGCGATATTTATGTTATATCATTTAAAAATGAGTGTAAAGAGTTACTTTTTAGATTGAACAAAAGTGAGGCTGATATTAATGATATTAATATAGTGTGTGTTGATATTCAATCCTCTTCAACTTCGATATTTAAGTTTAAATATTTTCAAGAAAGTAATATATCAGATGTTGTTTATTCTAAACCTTTGAACTATTTATATGAACCTTCTTCTGCAATTTTAAAGGCAGGGGCTTTTAAATCTGTTGCAAAGTTTTATGATATTAATAAATTGGCTCAAAGTAGCCATATTTATACTTCGGATAGTTTTGTTGATGATTTTCAAGGAAGGAAGTTTAAAATTGATGTGGTTGTTCCATTCTCTTCGAAGTATGTAAAGAGCCTATTTAAAACAATTCCTGCAGCCAATATCACCGTTAGAAATTTTCCTTTAAAAGCAGAGGAGTTAAGAAAGAAACTTAAAATTAAAGATGGTGGAGATGTATATATTTTTGCAACAACAGATTGCAATAAACAAAAAATATTGATTATATGTAGCAGGGTTATTCCTTAAATAGTCTATCCATATAACGTTTGTCTTCACGCTCTTTAATAGATTGTCTCTTATCGTATATCTTTTTACCTCTTGCAACAGCAATCTCTAATTTTGCACGACCATTTTCATCAATAAAGAGTCTTGTGGGTATTATTGAGAATCCTGATTCTTTATCTGTTTTTGATATTTTTCGCAACTCTTTTTTTGTTAATAGAAGTTTCCTGTCTCTACGGGTTGAGTGGTTATTATAAGTACCATAAAAGTACTCTGCAATATACATGTTCTTTACCCACAATTCGCCATTTATAAAATAACAATAAGTGTCGGCAAGTCCTGCTTTACCATCTCTTATTGATTTTATTTCGGTTCCAGTAAGAACAATCCCCGCTTTGTACTTGTCAATTATCTCATAATCGAAAGTAGCACGTTTATTCTTTATATTTATTTGAGACTTGGTTTTCATCTATTGTATTAGAGTTAAAAGAGTTCGTAA
>JAFQBL010000001.1 GCA_017416695.1 Bacteroidales bacterium
CATACACATTAAAAGGTTATGAAGCATCTTCGTATGAGCAGTTCTTGGCAAATGAGGGCAAACGACTATTCTTCTCAATAGGAGCAGGAGCATCAGGAAACCTTGATAACCGACTATTTGATAATGCCAAATTTAGAGTAGGTCCTATGGGACGCTTATCTGTAGGATGTTGGGAGTCTCCAGTATTAGGATGGAGAGTAAGTGCAATGGCTGAGAAATTGAATGGCGAAACAAACGAAAAAGATATCTCACATGCAGGATTAGAGGCAGATGTAATGTTCTCACTAATGAATGCAGCATTGGGATATAAACCATATCGTTTATTCGATTTAAATCTAATAGCAGGAGTTCACACAGGATTCTCAATAGTAAATCATAACAAACGCTTCATACCAGGATTTAAAGGAAGCGTTCAAGGAGTATTCAATGTAACGCCCAAAATAGGCATTTATGTAGAACCTCAGGTAGCCGTATATTTGAATAAGTTTGACGGAGAAAACAAACAAAAAACAAATGTGGCACTATTGGCAGGATTAACATATACAATGAATAAAGCCGACAGAGGTAAAACTGCAACTTTCGAGATGGAAGATAAAAACTTTATCTCAATGTACGGAGGTTTAGGACTATACGGAAATACATTAATGTCTAAGTTTGCAGGTAAATTTGCAGATAAGATGACCTATTCAGGAGGTATCTCATATGGTCGTTGGATAACACCAGTACACGGATTGAGAATAAATGCAGAGTATAACCATATTAAAAAACCTTTCGAAACAATAGGAGAGAAGATGGGTGTAGTTGCTCCTCGAATTGACTATATGTTGAATATGACAAACTTGATAACTGGATACGATCCTCAATCTAAATTTGATGCAATAATCTTTGCGGGAGCAGGAGCCGTAGTACCAGTAACAGGCGATAATCCTTCGGTAAAAACAACATATAATTTAGCATTTGGTCTTAAAGCAAATGTAAGAGTAACCGACAAGATAAACTTCTATGTAGAGCCACGAGGTGTATTCTACGGTGATAAGATTGACGGATACAAATCAAATGCAGGATTTGATGCGACAGCAATGTTGTTAGCAGGATTTGATTTCAAATTCTAATAGGAATATAGATAAAAGATATACTATTTAACAAAAGAGGTTGACTTCATAGTCAATCTCTTCTGTTTTTTATTTATAAGATAATCAAAGAATATATCTTGACGCAAGAACAACAATGTAATAACGCTGTTTATTATAAAAATGCTATAAATATAAAAGTTGCGATAAATAGTTAAGTAGTAAGTGAATATTTGAAAAATAATTATTACCTTCGCAATAAATATACCATATATTATATGAAAAAATATCTTGTAACAGGAGCAGCAGGTTTTATAGGAGCAAACTTTGTAAAGTATATGTTGTCGAAGTACGATGATATATATATTGTAATCCTTGATAAACTAACCTATGCAGGAAACTTAGGAACAATAAAAAAAGAGATTGAGGATAGTAGAGTTGAGTTTGTATTGGGAGATATATGTGATAAAGAAAAAGTATCAGAGATATTCTCAAAGCATGACATCGACTATGTAGTAAACTTTGCTGCCGAGTCGCATGTAGATAGGAGTATAACCAATCCTCAGTTGTTTTTGGAGACCAACATACTTGGAACTCAAAATATGTTAGAGTGTGCTAAACAGGCATGGACAATAGGCAAAGATTCTAATGGATACCCAACATACAAAGAAGGGAAAAAATATCTCCAAGTTTCAACCGATGAGGTGTATGGCTCATTAAGTAAAGATTATGATAAGCCCCAACCATTGGAGATAACCGATAAAGAGGTAAAACAGGTGGTAAAGGGAAGAACCGATATAAAAACATACGGCAATAAATATTTCACAGAGACAACGCCATTAGATCCCCGTTCGCCATATTCTGCATCAAAAACAAGTGCCGACTTAATAGTTAGAGCATACAACGAAACATATAAGATGCCAATAAATATAACCCGTTGTTCAAATAACTACGGGCCATATCACTTTCCAGAGAAACTAATACCGTTAATCATAAAAAATATCCTTGAGGGGAAAAAACTCCCCGTATATGGCAAAGGCGAGAATGTACGTGATTGGCTCTATGTCGAAGATCATGCAAAAGCCATAGATATGGTATTAAATTCAGGAAGAGTAGGCGAGGTCTATAATATTGGAGGATTTAACGAAGAGACCAATATAAACATTGTAAAATTGGTAATTGATACCATTGCTCGAATAATGAAAGAAGAGCCATCATATCAGTCGGTGTTAAAAGTACCTGTTGAAATGATAAACTATGACCTGATAACATATGTAGGCGACAGATTAGGGCACGATATGCGATATGCAATAGATCCCTCAAAAACAGCAAGAGAGTTAGGCTGGTATCCCGAGACACCCTTTACCGTAGGAATAGAGAAGACCATTCGTTGGAACTTGGATAATCAAGATTGGGTAGAGGAGGTAGCAAGTGGCGATTATCAAAAATATTACGACCAAATGTATAAAAACAGATAAAATTGTAATACCCTAAAAGCATAAAGCAATGAAAGGAATTGTATTAGCAGGAGGTTCGGGGACAAGACTATATCCCATAACAAAAGGAGTATCAAAACAGATGCTTCCCATATATGATAAACCAATGATATACTATCCCATATCGGTATTAATGTTGGCAGGGATACGCGAAATATTGATAATATCAACACCCACTGATTTACCAGGATTTAAACGACTATTAGGTGACGGTTCACAATTTGGAGTAAAATTTAGTTATGCTGAACAACCATCACCCGATGGATTGGCACAAGCATTTATAATAGGAGAAGAGTTTATAGGCAATGATGCAGCCTGTATGGTATTAGGAGATAATATTTTCTATGGTCAAGGGTTCTCTAAGATGTTAAGAAATGCGGTGGCAAAAGCAGAGAATGGCGAAGCAACTATATTTGGATATTGGGTAAATGATCCTGAACGTTATGGCGTTGCAACCTTTGATGAAGAGTTAAATGTAACATCAATAATTGAGAAACCCCAAAATCCCAAATCAAATTATGCCGTAGTAGGATTATATTTCTATCCAAATCGAGTAGTAGAGATAGCAAAAAGCATAAAACCATCGGCACGAGGAGAGTTAGAGATAACAACCGTAAATAATGTTTTTAAAGAGACACAAGGACTTAAAATATCATTATTAGGACGTGGTTTTGCGTGGCTTGATACAGGAACACACGAATCACTTTTTGACGCCTCAAATTTCATAGGAACAATAGAGAAACGACAAGGATTAAAAGTTGCTTGTCTTGAAGAGATTGCTTTCCGTAACAGATGGATAACAGCAAAAGATGTATTGGCTATTGCTGAACCAATGAAAAAAAATCAATATGGGCAATATCTTATAAATTTAGTGGAGGAGTATAGTAAATAAAAATCATGGCACTCGATAAAGTAAAAAAGGTAGAACTTCCAAAAGTAGTTGATTTCAGAGGAAATCTATCGGTGATAGAAGAGTTGAATCAGATACCCTTTGAGATAAAACGGGTATATTGGATATACGATGTACCAGGAGGAGAAAAACGCTATGGACATGCTTTTAAAGAACAGCATGAATTCATTGTAGCCCTCTCAGGAAGTTTTGATATAATCCTTAACGATGGCGCAGAGGAACGGGTATATACCCTAAATCGTTCATATAATGGAGTATACATTCCTAATAAAATATGGCGAAGAATAGAGAACTTCTCAACTAACTCAGTTGCGTTGGTATTGTCCTCAACACACTTCTCTCAAGATGATTACATTGAAGATTATAACGAATATCTGCAATATCTAAAAGACAATGAACAAGAAACTATATAATATAAACGATTGCAAAGTAATAGAGTTAGGTAAATATTACCGACCAAACGGCAATCTTACAGCAGTAGAGGGCGCAAACAATCAAATAGGTTTTGATATAAAAAGAGTCTATTACATATATGATGTACCTGCAACCAGCGACAGAGGCGGACATGCACACAAAGAGTTGATGCAGTTAATAGTTGCAGTTAGTGGAAGTTTTGATGTTCTTGTAGATGATGGAAAGAAATTTAAAACCATAACTCTTAATCGCCCCAACTTAGGATTACTTTTACCTCCAGGAATATGGCGTGAAATAAAAAACTTCTCATCAGGAGCGGTAACATTAGTTTTGGCATCAGCACCATACGATGAAGGAGACTATGTTCGCAGTTATGCCAAATTTATGGATTACAGAGAATCTATAAAATAGAGTCATAAAAATAAAACAATAAAGGAGGGTTTAACCCTCTTTATTGTTTTATATCCTTAAGAACTACAAAACTAATCATTAATCAACAATAAAATATCTTTGGCAATATCTATAACGTTGTTATAAGGTTTGTTGGGGTATGTTTTTTTATTTTTAACCCAATCCTCATCAACAGAGAACCAATCAAAGTTTTCGGTATCTCCACCCTTATTTATACAATCAAAAAATAACCTCCAACGATTATAGTATAAATCCTTTAAAATACCATTCCACTCTTTGTGGGCATAATCTCTTAATCCACCATTTTCTGAAGCATTTCTATCACCCCAAGTAGTAATTTGTACCTTAGCATTCCACTCATATAGATTACGCTCCTTGCGAGTTTTGCCCATCTTCCGAGCCGACTCTATCCAACTCCCAACCATAAACTCTTTACGGCACGAAAGCAGATAATCTTGTGCTAAAATTAAGTTTAGGAACTCATTACATTTGCTGTTTAATAATACCTTATTATTACTATCAAATGCACTTTCAATCTCCTTTAAAACCAATCTCCCTTTTTCACTTATTGCCTGGCGAAGAATATCGGTTAAATCATACTCAAAATTATTATTACCTCTGTAATTGTCGGCAATCTCCACCATAAGAGTAGCAGCCTTTATAATCTCTTGAGGATTGTAGTAATCCTCGCAGTTAGCCCATTTTGAAGCATTTCTCACACCTAAAGCAGGTCTCGCACAAAATATCGATTCATGAGTACCCTGTTGTTTGTTCTCTTTAGGAGCATTATAAATTGAGTATCTTAAAATCTTCCAAACATTAACAAGCGTTGAATCACAGTAACCATATCTCGCCTTTACATAATCTTCAATCCACACATCCTTGTCAAACCTTTCATTACGCCATGCAAGTTCGGTAAGTAATTCAAACATAATGGTATTGTTTTCAATTCCCTCAGGAGTCATTCCAATACCTTTCAATGAACTGTTGTTGCACTCTTTTATATCATAAAAACCATCAATAACAGCATCAAACTTTCCATGTAAACCAACATTGCCACCAAAGTTTAAAAGCATACAATAAGCCCAATAATGACCTTGATAATCTTCCCATTGAGCAGCACTTTCGCTATGTAAATCCAAAATCAGCATATCTCCTTTTTTGATAGGAGTAATCATCTCTGCATTAGGATTTCCTTGCCATCCCTGTGCCACCCAAACAGCATCTTTATTGCAACTCTTCATTGCATTTATAATGGTTTTCCCTGCCTCAGCCATATCAATACCATCAGTTGTGCCACCCTCATGAAAAGGATCTATCGCATAAAAATTTGACTTACCAAAAAGTTTCTCCTGCTCACTATAATATATATTTGCGATATGGTTAAAATTAGAGTCGTTAGGCAAAATAAAAAATGGTCTCTTATAGCCACACCACAACCCTGTATTAACAGCGTCAATACCCAATTTCTCTTTGGCGTTGCTTGGAATCATACCACAATAACCAGGTAAAACAGGTTCAATACCATACTCCCTCATTCTTTCAATAATATTCTGTTGTAGAGAAACTTGGCGTTTATACCATCTCTTGTAATTAGGTCCACCCCAACCTTCAAGATTATTCATCAGCCACCAAGCCGAAAATGCTGGTCCTGCAATAAAATCATCAATCTCTCTATCGTTGTAGTTAAGTCTCTTAAGAACATTAACCCAAACACCTTCGCTGCCAGTAACTGCAAGAGATAAATTTATTCCATGCAGAGCCATCCAGTCAATTTCACGTTCCCAACGCTCCCAATCCCAGAACGCCATAGAGTATGAAAAAGTACAGAAATTAAGGTCATATCTATACTTTACATTACTCTCAATTCTTATAGGCTTTTCAACAATAGGAAGCAAATCGGGCAGGGGATTACTCATATTGTTCCACGACAAATGAATACCTGCATAATATTTTAAATACCAGTTAATACCAGTTGCAATAGAAACAAAGTTATTACCTTTAACAACAATTTTATTGTTGTTTGAACTCAATTCAAAAAAATCTTTGTCGTTATTGCAGACCTCAATAACGAATTTATCCGAAGCACCCTTATCAATTCTCTCCAGCAATCCGTTAATAGGATTTGCATAGACCTTAAAATATGAGAGTGCAAATAGAACAGAAATAAAAAATATTATTTTCTTCACAATCCTCTAACAATTGAAAATTAACAACTATCTTCTCTTCTTCTTTTTGCTTTTCTTTACCCACATACTATCATCGGGAATTGAGAAATCACCATTAAAGAATTGTTGCCAGTCATCTTTTTTACCTCTCTTTTTATGTTTTTTAGGTTCAAACATATCATCATCGTTGTTACCTCTCTTTTTCTTTCTGCCATCCTTTTTGCCACTGTTGTCGCTTTTGCCAGTATTCTCTCCTGCAACCTCAACAACAACCCTTCTGCCATTAGCAAAACTTTTGTTTAATGCTTTTATAACGCTATCGGCATCCTCGTCGGCAACCTCAAAAAACGAGAACTCTCTTAGTAAGTCAATCTTACCAACACAGGGCTTTTGTCCCTTCATATTGCGGTTTATAAGTTCAATAACGTGGTTTGCATAAAAACCATCAGCCTTACCAAAATTAAGGAATAAACGAGTAAAACCAGGCGCAGCCTTTCTTCCTCTCTTTGAAGAGTCACTCTCGCTATTTTTAACCTTCTTGCACTCTTTCTGTGCAGCCTTCTCAGAGGGAACATCAATAGTATCAGCATCCCTATAATACTCTAAGAATCTATTAAACTCAATCGAAACAACACGCTTAATAAGATCCTCTTTGCTCAACCACTCAAGTTTACGATATATCGATGGCAAGAATCCCTCAATCTCCTCTTCGTTAACCAGCACTCTCTCAACATCATCAATAACCTTTATAAGTTGTTTCTCGCAAATTTGTCTGCCAGTGGGAAGAGTACCAGTAATAAACTCCTTAGCGATAACCTTTTCAATTTCACGTAATTTGCCACGCTCACGCATATTAATTATGGCAATTGAAGTTCCTGTCTTTCCAGCACGTCCTGTTCTTCCGCTTCGGTGTGTATAAGACTCAATATCATCAGGCAAACCATAGTTGATAACATGAGTCAAATCATCAACATCCAAACCTCTGGCAGCAACATCGGTAGCCACCAATAGTTGCAAGTGACGCAGACGGAACTTTTGCATAACAGCATCACGTTGGGCCTGCGATAAATCGCCATGTAACGAGTCTGCATTATAACCATCCTTAATCAAGTTATCAGCAATCTCTTGAGTCTCCCTTCTTGTACGGCAAAATATAATACCATAAATTTTGGGGTAGTAGTCAGCAATACGTTTAAGGGCCAAATATTTATCTTTGGCATGAACCATATAATAAATATGCTTAACATTTTTTGTACCCTCGTTTTTGGTGCCAATAACAATCTCTTTAGCGTTGTTCAGGTATTTTTTTGCAATTTCACTAATCTCTGCCGACATAGTAGCCGAGAACATCATCATATTTCTCTCCATAGGAACTTCGGCAAGAATTGCATTTAAACTCTCTTCAAATCCCATGTTAAGCATCTCGTCAGCCTCATCCAAAACCACATTATGGATATTCTCCATCTTAACAGTTTTTCTGTTCATCAAATCAAGAAGTCTGCCAGGAGTAGCAACAATAATATGCACGCCACTCTTCAAACTCTTCATTTGACTCTCAATTGAAGAGCCACCGTAAACAGCCAAAACTTTTAGACCATCAATATATTTTGAATAACTTTTAATATCATCAGCAATTTGCAAACAAAGTTCTCTTGTAGGGGCAAGAACAAGAGCCTGAGGGAAACGCTTTTTAACATCAACCCTTTGAATAAGAGGAATACCAAATGCAGCAGTCTTTCCTGTACCTGTCTGAGCAAGAGCAACAACATCATTACCATTACCTAAAAGATAAGGAATAACAGCCTCTTGAACAGGCATAGGGTATTCAAATCCTAATTCACTAATAGCCAAAAGTATCTCATCCAAGACACCTAATTCTTCAAAACTTTTCATTAAAATTTGTTATAAATAATATGCTTAAAATAAAGTGCGAAGATACTTTAAAAATCCCATATAATTACTATTATAGTTGAGATATGTTAAAATGGTGAATATAAATCTATTTATGTTGGTAAATAAATAGTTTCCTTTCGGTAGCAAAAGAAAGAAAAAAAAGTCTTATATTTGCGAAAATAAACACTTCACCAAAAAATAAATTATTTATGAGAAAAGTTTTATCTTTTTTTGTGATGTTGTTGGTGTCAATAATAACTACAACATCATTTGCTCAAGATGAGCTAACAAGAGTACCCGTTTTTACAATGGGAGAGAGCGGTTCTCAATATTATCGTATTCCGGCGATAGTGGAGACTGCAAATGGAACATTGGTTGCTATTGCCGACCAACGAGGTAGTGCATTGGGCGACTTGCCAAACATTATCAGTATTGTTGCTAAAACAAGTACTGACAAAGGTGCAACATGGAACAGCATGGTAACAATTGCACAAGGGTCAGCAACAGCAGGAACCACTTATGGCGATGCAGTTGCAGTTTATGATGAGGAGACAGGTAAAATTATCACAGTATTTGTTGGTAACGAAAACTACGGAACAAACTGTGTAGGTCTTTGGGCTTCAAATTCAACTTATCCTTTGCGACTCTACCAATCAGAGAGTTCTGATAATGGAGCATCATGGACAACACCTGTTGATATAACAGAGTCAATTTACAACACTATTTATGGCTCAAGAACTTCTTGGGTAGGAGGTTTCGCTGGATCAGGAAGTGCTGTTCAACTTAAAAAAGGAGATAAAGCAGGGCGTTTGATGTTTGTAGTAGCTTGTCGTCAAAATTCAACTTGGGGCGGAAATTGCAGTAACTACGCAGTTTACTCTGACGATAACGGAGCAACTTGGCAAGTTTCAACAGCCGCTTGTACAAGTGGAGATGAGGCAAAAGTTGTAGAGTTGGAGAATGGAGATTTGTTAATGAGTATCAAAAACCGTAAAGATGATTCATCAAACGGTTCAGGTTATCGTCTAATGGCAAAATCAACAGATCAAGGAGCAACTTGGACAACAGCCGAAGTTAACAATAACCTAATGGATCCAGCATGTAACGGAGATGTAGTATCTATCGAATACGACGGACAATACTATCTATTGCACTCACTTCCAGCAAGTACATCAACTCGCGAGAATGTAACAGTGTATGCAAGTCTCGACGGAGGAGAAACTTGGCCTATCAGCCGTAAAATATATGACGGATATTCAGCATACTCATCATTAGAGGTATTAAATGACGGAACCATTGGTATTCTTGTAGAAGAAGGTAAATGGGACTCTGCACTTCCAGGAGATGATGGTTTTAACATTGGATACTATAACTTCACAATGGATTGGTTGATGGCTACAACCAATTTTGATGCACTTGAGATGGTAGAGAAAGCCAATGAGTTATTATCAAAAGGAGGCATTGGTTATCCTAATGCAATAGCAAAAGCAGCCTTGCGTTCAGCAAAAGAGGCAGTTGAGGCAGATGCATCAACAGAAAATCTTGCCGCATTAACATCAGCAATACAAACATTCTATACAACAGATGAGATTGAACTTCCTCAAGTAGGAAAAACTTATACATTCATCTCAAAAGGAATGACAGCTGATTACTATATGTACAATGGTGATGGAACATTATCATTAGCATCATATACCGAAGGAATGGAGTTGCCAGATGCAGCAAAATTCACTTGCGAGTACGATGAAACAGCAGGTAAATATATGTTCAAAACATTTGACGGAGCATACTACATGGCATATCCTACAATAGGAGGTAAAAGTTGGTTGGATAATGAGAGTGAAACAGGTCTTGAGTCATCAGTATCAAGAGTAACACAATTTGATATACAAAAGATATCAATAGATGCAAATGTATCTGCAACAGCAGAAGATTTGTTCGGATATGTTCATCTATGGGGTTATCGTGGATATGACAATAGAAAATATGTCGATATGGAAGGACCAGTAATTGTTAAATCATCTGCTGGTGCATTTGATGGAGCAGGAGGAGATTTCTATATAATA
>JAFQBL010000081.1 GCA_017416695.1 Bacteroidales bacterium
CACTATCCACATAAGCAGATTACCCTTACCTATACGGAATGGACGTTTAGCACTCTTCATTTTATAACGCAATGCTATTGCCGCTGCAAACATTAACAGATACATAATTATATATAGCAATACGGTTAATTGAGACAAGATTTGATAGAAACTTTGCACCGAAGGCATTACCACAAACAATAAAGACAAGAATGTTACCGCAACTCCTTGTATATAGAGGATATTTTTTTGTACTCCAATACTATTTGTCTTTTGGAAGAACGGAGGAAGATAACCTGCTCTACCAACTGAGAACAATCCTTTTGAGGGTCCTGCCACCCAAGTAAGAACTCCTGCCAAAACTCCAAACGTCAGTGCTATTGCCATAATGGGAGATAACCACGATGCATGTATATAAGAGAAGTAGCGGTCAAATCCTACCAACAAACTTTGTGTCAGGTTTATATCTTTTTGTGGTATTATCACACCTAACGAGAATGTTCCCAATATAAATATAAGAACGGTTATAGCAGAGCCTATAAATATGGCTCGAGGGTAGTTCTTTGATGGGTTATCCATCTCCTTTACGTGAACTCCACTCATCTCCATTCCTGCATAAAATAGGAATATACTCGATGCCAATACAAGGTTGTTAAAATTTGAGAGATCAGGGAAGAAATTTCCACTAAAATCCATTTGCGACTCTCCTCCTGTCATAAGATAGGCAATACCTAACACAACAAGTATTATTGCGGGAATTATGGTTCCTACCAAACCTCCAATTTTAGAGACCTTTCCTACCCACTCCAAACCTTTAAGAGAGATAAAGGTTGCCACCCAATATATTATTAACACCACTACTAATGTGTAGATTTTATTGGATGCCAAAAGCATATCGGATTGAGGATTCATTCCTATAAACGCCAACGAAACCGCTCCGAATGTTAGCACTGTTGGATACCATATAGTATTCTGAATCCACTGTACCCAAATAGCAAGAAATCCAACTCGCTTACCAAACGCCTCGCCAACCCAACGAAAGACTCCTCCCTGCTTATCCTGAAACATTGCAGCCAGTTCGGCAGCCACCATTGCCGTTGGTATTAAAAAGACTATTGCGGCGAAGATATAATAAAACGCCGAACTCAAACCATACTCTGCCTCTGCTGGCAATCCTCGTAACGACACTACTGCTGTTACATTCATAATTGCCAACGTAAAGACACCTAATTTTACACTCTTCTTTACATTTGCCATACTACTTAAATTATTAGTTTAGACTTTGCTCTATAAAACAAATATCCACTTTTTATAGTTCAAAAATGGTGTAAGAAAAAAATTAGCATTAACTTTGCATCGAACTTAATTATAAACAGAGAAAAATCATGTCAACATATAATGAAACTGCTCCTCGTAAAGTAACTACTCGAAGATTAACCGAGATGAAGGCAAGAGGAGAAAAAATCTCGATGCTCACTGCATACGACTACTCAATGGCAAAACTCATTGATGAAGCTGGTATGGATATTATTTTAGTGGGCGATTCTGCCTCAAACGTAATGGCAGGAAATATTACCACTCTTCCTATGACATTAGACCAAATGATATATCACGGATGCTCTGTTATGCGTGCAGTAAAGAGAGCATTAGTGGTGGTTGATATGCCTTTTGGTACTTATCAGGGAAACTCAATTGAGGCTCTTAACTCCGCTATCAGAATTATGAAAGAGACTGGTGCTGACTGCGTTAAACTTGAGGGAGGAGAAGAGATACAAGAGTCTATATCACGCATATTAAGTGCTGGTATTCCCATTATGGGACACTTGGGTTTGACTCCTCAATCGATAAACAAATTTGGAGGTTACGCTGTTAGAGCAAAAGAGGAAGCAGAGGCTCAAAAACTTATAAGAGATGCTCACCTTCTGGAAGAGTTGGGATGCTGTGCCATTGTTATAGAGAAGGTACCTGCCGCTCTTGCAAAAAGAGTTGCCGAAGAGTTAACAATCCCTGTTATTGGTATTGGTGCTGGCGGTGGCGTTGATGGTCAGGTTCTGGTTATGCACGATATGTTGGGCATAAACAAAGGATTTTCTCCAAGATTTCTTAGAAGATACGCAGACCTTAGCACAGAGATAACCAATGCCGTCAAACACTATATTGAGGATGTCAAGTCGTGCGATTTTCCCAACGAGAGTGAACAATATTAGATAGTTGTTTGTTTTTAGTTGTTAGTTAACAAACATTCGTTTGTTGAATCTGTTCTCGCTAAACAATACTTAAATAAATTTTGTATTGTGTTCGCTTACCCACAGATTTGTTAGTTTTATTAGTTATTGAGCCTAATTAAACACAACTTTGCGACAATTAAGATTTTAAACAATTGATAACTCGACTTTACAATTTGATATAAAGAAAAACTCTTTTTATTCATTTTTTCAAAATTGTGATAAAAAAGGCATATATTTTCTATACAATTGTTCTTAATTATTAAAAAAATAACTACCTTTGTAGTCCTAAAAAAGAGATTTGAACTAAATTTTATTTATAAAACCATTTAAAGTTTTAAACAACAATGATTAAAGTAGGTATTAATGGATTCGGACGTATTGGACGTTTCGTATTCCGTGCAGCTCAAACAAGAAACGATATTCAAATCGTTGGTATTAACGACCTTTGCCCAGTTGACTATTTGGCATATATGCTAAAATATGACACTATGCACGGTCAATTTGAGGGAACAATCGAGGCTGACGTTGAAAACAGCAAATTGATTGTTAACGGTAATGAAATTCGCGTAACAGCAGAGCGTAACCCAGCTGACCTAAAATGGAACGAGGTTGAGGCAGAGTACGTAGTTGAGTCAACTGGTCTTTTCTTGACTCAAGAGAAAGCTCAAGCTCACATTGAGGCTGGTGCTAAATATGTTGTAATGTCTGCACCTTCAAAAGACGCAACTCCTATGTTCGTTTGCGGTGTAAACTTCGACAAATATGTTAAAGGAACTCAATTTGTTTCTAACGCTTCTTGTACAACTAACTGTCTTGCTCCTATCGCTAAAGTATTGAACGACAAATGGGGTATCAAAGATGGTTTGATGACTACAGTTCACTCAACAACTGCTACTCAAAAAACAGTTGACGGTCCTTCTTTGAAAGACTGGAGAGGTGGTCGTGCAGCAGCAGGAAACATTATTCCTTCTTCAACAGGTGCTGCTAAAGCAGTAGGTAAAGTTATTCCTGAACTTAACGGTAAATTAACTGGTATGGCATTCCGCGTTCCTACTTTGGACGTTTCAGTTGTTGACCTAACAGTTAACTTAGCAAAACCTGCAACTTATGCTGAGATTTGCGAGGCTATGAAAGCTGCTTCAGAGAACGAGTTGAAAGGTGTACTTGGTTACACTGAGGACGATGTAGTATCTGCTGACTTCTTAGGAGATGCTCGTACTTCAATCTTCGATGCAAAAGCTGGTATCGCTTTAACTGATACTTTCGTTAAAGTTGTATCTTGGTATGACAACGAGATTGGTTACTCAAACAAAGTTCTTGAGTTAATCGCTTACATGAAAAAAGTTAACGGATAATTTTCACAAGAAAATATATTCAACGAATAGGGATTGCTTTTGCAATCCCTATTTTTTTCACTCTAATTTCTACCATTCTATTTCCACAAATGGTATGGTATATCAGAAAAGGAAGAGTGGCAGTATTACCTTTTTTTTTAAAGTTCATTATTTTTTAGACACGACTAAGATACTCTTCAATAATATCCTTTGCACACTCAGAGGCAACCATACGACATCCATTAAACACAATACGCAAATCTACATCGTCTCCCTCTGCCTCAAAAAAGAAAAAGGAAGTTGCATAAGAATCGGACTTTGAACGATAACTTGCAGAGATTATAATATCTTCACCTTTAATCTTTGTCTTAAACTCATATGAATATACGCCATTATCATTAACCATATCTTCAAAGTTCAAAATAAAGTAAGATGCAGCCAATAACGACACCTGCATATATTCAACTATCAATCTATTGTAACCCATAATTTTTATTGTTATTTAACCATATAATATAAGATTTTTACCATAAATATTTTCTCAAATCCAAAAAGATTTCATATCTTTGCGGTAAACCGCGAAGATAATCTGCACTCGCAGTAAAATACGTCAGAACAAGTTCTATCTATTTTGCTCGTTTGTTCGTATCTTTGTAACAAGAGGGATAATTCAAAAAATATGAAGAAAACCCCTGCTAACAAAAGTAAGGTAATTATACAACGGGTGAGTGTTATATTTATACAATAACATTGAATGAACGAGATTGCATTAAGAATTAAAGAACTAATCAAAGAGATGGGCATTAGCCAGAACGAGTTTGCCTCTCGTATTGGCACAGATTGTTCTAACTTCTCAAAACAGATTAACGGGAAATTGGCAGTAACCCGAGTATTAACAAACAAAATTATTGTTGAATTAGGCGTATCAAAAGAGTGGTTATTAGAGGGGAAGGGAGAAAAATTCAAAACCTCTGTCGCATCGCACTCAAGAACCATAACTCTTCCAGCAAGTGCCATAAAAGGCAACGAGGTTGTTGGTGCAAAGGTTTACGATATTGATGTTACTGCAGGGCCAAGTGGAAGAAGTTTAATGTTTACTTCGGAACAAGTTATAGGCTCAATAAATATGCCTTTTATTAATCCTGAGAACTATATTGTTAAAGTTAGCGGAGATAGTATGTGTCCTGTTATCAACAACGGAGATATGCTTTCGATAAGAGAGGTTAAAAACATAAACCTAATATTTTGGGGACAAATCTATGTTGTTTTACTCGACGACTATCGCATGGTTAAATTCGTAAGAAAACACGAAAACCCTGACCTCGTTATTTTGAAAAGCGCAAACAGCGAATACGATGATATTGAGATTCAAAAGAGTGATATACGTGCCCTCTTTGTTGTAGAGAATATTATCAGATTTGACAGTAGATTATAAAATAAAAAAAATATACAACCTTTATGGGAAAAAATAAGTTACAAAAATTTGAGTTCGTTGAAAAATGTCCTCACGTTTTCCAATACCCATTCTCAGTTCTGAAAGAGAAAGGCTTTGATATGAAAGGCAAATGGGGAGAAACTTTTTTCAAAAACAACAACCCTATAGTTTTGGAGTTGGGGTGCGGAAAAGGGGAATATACTGTGGGACTTGCAGAGTTGTATCCCGAGAAAAACTTTATTGGTATTGATATAAAAGGCGCAAGAATTTGGTCGGGAGCAAAAGAGTCGTTGGAGAAAGAGATGAAAAACGTTGCTTTCCTTAGAACCTCTATTGAACTCATACCCTACTTCTTTGCAGAAAACGAGGTGTCGGAAATTTGGATTACTTTTCCCGATCCTCAAATGAAGAAATGCCGTAAGCGTTTAACGGCAACAAACTTTATTGAGTTATATAAGAAAATTTTACAGCCTGGTGGTATTATCCACTTAAAGAGTGATAGTCCATTCCTATATACTTATACAGCAGAAATGGTTAAACTCAACAAGTTTGAAGTTATTACCAACACAGATGATTTATATAATTCAGGCATTGAGGAGAAGATATTACAAATTAAAACGTTCTATGAGCAACAATGGTTAGAACGTGGTTTAACTATAAAATATTTGAGTTTTATCCCCTCATCAACCGCCCCCCTTATAGAGCCTGATATTGAGATTGAGTACGATAGTTACAGAAGTTTTAACAGAAGCAGAAGAAGTCAACAACCCAAGAAAGGAGAGTAAATTATTATGACAATATACCCTAAACTTATATTAGACGCACTTGCAACAGTGCGTTATCCAGGAAATGGTAAAGATCTTGTAACCGCAGAGATGGTTACAGACAACATTCGTATTGAAGGCAACAAGGTGTCATTTTCGCTTATCTTTGACCGTCCTAATGATCCTTTTATTAAATCGATGATACGTGCAGCAGAGACTGCAATTTTAACATACGTTGGAGAGGGCGTTGAGATTAAAGGTAATATCACACCCCAATTTAAACAACAGCCAAAAGCAGAGAATGAGCCTGTATTGCCAAAGGTTAAGAATATTATTGCTATTGCTTCGGGCAAAGGAGGCGTGGGAAAATCGACCGTATCTTCAAATCTTGCAGTTGCATTGGCTCGCAACGGATTTAAAGTAGGTTTACTGGATGCCGACATATTTGGTCCTTCTGTCCCCACAATGTTTAATTGCGAAGAGGCTCGACCTGTTGCAGAAGAGGTTGACGGAAAAGATTTCATAAAGCCTATTGAGCAGTACGGTATTAAACTATTATCAATAGGATTCTTTGTTAACAAAGGAAGTGCTACCGTTTGGCGTGGAGGTATGGCAAGTAATGCAATTAAACAACTCGTAACAGAGACTGCTTGGGGAGAGTTAGACTACCTATTAATAGACCTACCTCCTGGCACAAGCGATATTCATTTGACCATTGTTCAACTTATTCCACTAACTGGTGCAATAATTGTTACCACTCCTCAAGAGGTGGCTCTTGCCGATGCTCGAAAGGGTGTTGATATGTTCCAAAACCCACAAATTAATGTTCCTATTGTTGGTATTGTTGAGAATATGTCGTGGTTCACTCCTGCCGAACTTCCTGAAAACAAATACTATATTTTTGGTAAAGGTGGCGGAGAGAATTTAGCAAAGAGCGCAAATGTACCTCTTCTTGCACAAATACCTCTTATTCAAAGTATCAGAGAGGGAGGAGATGAAGGAAAACCTGTAGTTCTATCATCTGAGAATACAATTGGTGCAATTTTTGATGACCTTGTCAGGAAGATTACAACAAAAGAGTAGCCTATAATATAGATACTCCTAAATTAAATAGAGAAGAGAGTGTTTCATTTCTGATACACTCTCTTCTTGGCTTTATAATTTTAGATATTATTTTGCTTCTTTTTTATTCATCAAGCAATATCTCTTTTAACTGCTTCACACCCTCACTTGCCACACTATTTATATATGTTGTAACTTTTCCGTATGGATCATTAACAGGGTTTGGATCTATTAAATAGACTGGCACTCCATTTGGCACATAATGAAGAAGTCCTGCCGCCGGATATACATTCAACGATGTTCCTATAACCACAAATATATCGGCCTCCTCCACCCAATCAATTGCAGCATCGAGCATAGGCACTGCCTCTCCAAACCATACTATATCGGGGCGAAGTTGTGCACCATCAGGGGCTTTATCACCCATACGTGTTTCGTAATTATCAGAGGGGAGTTCAAATCGTAAGTTTTCATTTCTCTCAGAACGCACCCACATTAAACGTCCGTGAAGATGGATAACATTACTGCTTCCTGCCTTCTCATGAAGATCGTCAACATTTTGAGTAATAACACGCACATCAAAATATTTCTCCAATTCTGCCAACCCTATATGACCATAATTAGGAGAGCATTTTAAAAGTTCTTTGCGTCGTTCATTATAGAACTGCAAAACCAACTCTGGATTTCGGTACCACCCCTCTATCGTTGCCACATCTTCTACCCTATACTTCCCCCACAAACCATTACTGCCTCTAAAAACTGCCAATCCACTCTCTGCCGATATTCCTGCACCTGTCAATATTACTACTTTTTTCATTTTTATAGGTAAACTTACTAAAGATTATTTGCGTTAATACATTTGGTACAATCTTTGTTTATTAATATTTGTACTTTGGTGTGTAAATTTATATATTTTTCACTCAAAAGTTTAAATGGAGTTGTAAAAATTTTTTTATCTTCGCCAATTGTTTGAAAAATCATAATAATTACTAACGCGGAACATTCCGCATAAAGAAAAAAATAAAGATATGGATAAATTGAGTTATGCTATTGGATTGAACATAGCAAACAACCTTAAGTCTTCGGGGTTTGCAAATCTTTCTGTTGAGGATTTTGCTGAGGCGGTAAAAACTGTTTATAACGGAGAGAGTGCCAAAATGACAGATACTGAAGCAAGAACTGTTATTCAGGACTATTTTGAAAAGGCTGAAAAAGAGAAATTAACCAAGAACTTAGAAGAGGGTAATAAATTCCTTGCTGAAAACGGAAAACGCGAAGGCGTAGTTACACTTCCAAGCGGACTACAATATGAGATAATTACTGAGGGTACTGGTAAAAAACCTTCTGCCACTGATACTGTAAGTTGTCACTATCATGGTACTCTAATTGATGGTACTGTATTTGATAGTTCTGTTATGCGTAACCAACCAGCAGAATTCCCTGTAAACGGAGTTATCAAAGGTTGGGTTGAGGCTCTTCAACTTATGAGTGAGGGGGCTAAATGGAAACTATTTATCCCTGCAAATCTTGCATACGGAGAGCGTGGAGCAGGTCAATCAATTGAACCTAACTCTACATTGATTTTTGAAGTTGAATTATTAAAAGTTTTATAATCATGAAAAAGTGTTTTTATTTAATAGTTATACTTTTTGTTGCTATTACAACAATTACTTTCACTTCTTGCGAGAACTTTAGATCAGGTGCAAAACTAACCAATGACATTGATAGTATGAGTTATGCTCAAGGTATGTTAGTGGGAAGCAACATTGCTCCTCAATTATCATACGACAAGAAGATGAATATTGATGAGTTCTTAAAAGGATTTAAATCAGGATTAATGTCTGATTCAACTGAATACTCTTATAGAATTGGACAAAACGTTGGTTTTAGCATTGCTACAAATATGGAGCGTGACGTTAATGTTATTGGCATTATGATGAACAAAGACGTTTTCCTTAAAGCATTTGCTGATGCAATCAACGAAGACTCTCTTAAATTTACACAAACAGATGCAAACATAATTGCAAATACCCTATTGGAGAAATTCCTTTCTCAAAAGAGAAGCGAAGAGGAGGCTCGTTTTGCAGCAACTCCTGAGGCTCAAGAGAACTTGGCAAAAGGCGAGGCTTGGTTAGCAAGCAAAGCACAAGAAGAGGGTATAATAAAAACCGAAAGTGGATTGCTTTATAAAGTAATCAAAAAAGGTAATGGCGAGTTCCCAACTATTGACTCTAAAATTACAATGAACTATCGTGGAACATTAATTGACGGTACTGAATTTGATAAAAGCGAAGGTGCTAAAGGTGTAGTCAGTGGATTTATCAAAGGGTTTACTGAGGCTCTACTTCTTATGGATAAAGGTGCAAAATACGAGGTTTACATTCCAGCCAACTTAGGTTATGGAGCCCTTGTTCAAGGAGGCATACCTTCAAACTCTACTCTTATATTTGAATTGGAACTAACCGATATTGAATAAGTGATATGAAAAAGTTAGCAATTTTAGTTCTTTGTTTTGCTCTTATCGTCCCTTCTGCCTTTGCAAAAAAAGAGAAAGGTAACAAAAAAGAGGGTGTAAAAACTGAGCAAGTAGCAACAAAGAAAGAGAATAAAAAAGCAAAAACAAAAGATAGCAAAGAGGCAAAAGTTAAAGGGGAACAAAAAGAGTTTAAACCTGATAACAAATGTTGCAAGACTATTACTCTAAACTCGCTACAAGATAGTATTGCATACGCATACGGTATGGCTATGGGCAAACAAACCATAGGTATGTTGGAGCAAATGAAAAAAGATGTAGATTTTGAGTTATCAAAAGATATAATTGTTGGCTCATTAATAGCACAACTTGCTAATGACTCTGCCAATATGCTATACACTGAGGAGCAATTAGCAGAGGTTTATGCCCAAACAAACAACATCCTTCGCGAGGCAATACAAAAGAAGAAGAATGAAGAGTTGGAGAAAAACAAAATTGCAGGTGCTGAGTTCCTTGCAAAAATGGAGATAGAACCAGGCGTTATGAAAACTGAGAGCGGACTCCTTTACAAGATAGACAGACTTGGAGAGGGAGAGAAACCATTAGTTACAAGTTTGGTTCAAGTACACTACTCGGGTAAACTAATTGACGGAACTGAGTTTGATAGTTCATACAAACGAGGAAAACCAGCCGACTTTTCACTTCAAAACCTAATTCAAGGATGGAAAGAGGGAATTTGTCTAATGCCCGTAGGCTCTAAATTCACCTTCTATATCCCCTATCAATTAGGATACGGAGAACAAGGAACAGGACCAATTCCACCAGCAAGTCCTCTTATTTTTGAAGTTGAGTTGTTAGAAGTAACCAAATAATAGAGATTTTTACATACTTAAAGAAAAAATGTGGCAAAACGTCACATTTTTTCTTTTTTAATAGGCATATTTCTATTTTTTATATACATTTGTAATACAAACATACAAATATGGAAAAAATAGATAAACTTGACAGAAAGATTCTTTCGATAATAATGCGTAATGCACGTATCCCCTCGAAAGACGTTGCAACAGAGTGTGGAGTTTCAAGAGCAGCCGTACACCAACGCATTCAACGATTAATAGATATGAACGTAATAGTTGGGTCAGGATATAGAGTAAATCCTAAAATTTTAGGTTATCGCACCTGCACTTATATAGGTCTAAAACTTGAGAAGGGCTCGATGTACAAATTGGTTGTTCCTGAACTATTGAGAATACCCGAAGTTATAGAGTGTCACTTTACAACAGGTCCCTACACTATGATGTGTAAACTATATGCTCGCGATAACGAACACCTAATGGAACTTGTAAACGGAAAGATTCAGGATATTCCAGGAGTAGCAGAGACTGAGACACTTATCTCGCTCGAAGAGAGTTTTTCAAGGGAAATCCCTGTTGAGCAAAAAACTATTATTGATAACGAAGATAGTTTTAAAGAGGAGTAAAAGTTGGAAAATGAGAAATAAACACAAAAATAGGACTTATTAATAAGTCCTATTTTTTGGCAGTGTCCAATAGATTGTGTAAATGAGAAAACAGGATTCAGATACCCCCTTTATATCTGAATTCTGTTTTCAAATATAAGAATAAATTGATTCATAATCAACCCCCAATTTTGTATAGGTTGAGTCCATTTCTTTTCAA
>JAFQBL010000082.1 GCA_017416695.1 Bacteroidales bacterium
AATGTATGTAAGTGTTGTATTCTCAACAGAACCCTCGCAACCAACCAAGTGATAGAAACCTTCGTAACCTTCAGTGTGTTCAGGTGTTTCCCAGCGAGGTAACATAATAGCATATTGGTTGGCAACACGCAAAGCATTTACCATTTTATGTTTAGCATAACCTGGGTGAACATTACGTCCTTTAAATGTAATCTTGGCAAGGGCAGCATTAAAGTTTTCAAATTCAATAATACCTTGGTCACTACCGTCCATAGTATATGCAAAATCAGCACCAAATTTCTTAACATCAAAGTGATCGGCACCTTGACCAATCTCTTCATCAGGAGTAAAAGCAACCCTAATTTTACCATGTTTAATATCGGGGTTGGCAATCAAATACTCCATTGCGGTCATAATCTCTGCAATACCAGCCTTGTCATCAGCACCTAAAAGAGTTTTTCCATTAGTAACAATAATATCGTTACCAACATAACCTAAAATTTCGGGAAAATCTTCAGTTTTTAAAACAATATTCTCTTCGGCACAAAGAACAATGTCGCCACCATCATACTTTTCAACAATACGAGGTTGAACGTTATGACCAGTCATATCGGGCGATGTATCCATGTGAGCAATAAAACCTATGGTAGGCAACTTCTTATCTGTATTAGCAGGCAAAGTAGCCATAACATAACCATTATTATCAACTTCAGCATCGGTCAAACCAATAGCAATCAACTCCTTAACCAATTGCTGAGCAAAAATCATCTGACCTGGAGTACTTGGTGTTAAGTTGGTTAATTCGTCTGATTGTGTGTCAACTTTAACGTAACCTAAAAATCTGTCTATAACATTCATAATGAAAAATATAAAAGCGACGTATTAAACATAAATAATAATTCAAAACACAATGTTTGAATACCAATTGCAAAAGTACAGAAAAAATCTGTAAATTTGCATATCAAAATGGAATAAGCATAATAAAATGGCAAAAAAAGGAAAAAACCTACCTAAAAATAAAAAAAAGCCTATTAAAAAAAAGAAAAGCACAAAACCTCAGAAGCAAGAGAGAGATTTGATGTGGCTTTTCTTGAAACTATTATTAGTTATAGCAATAGTAGTTGTGATAATAATATTAGTTAAACGATATAGTAAACCATCTTCACCAAATCAGTCAGCAGCACCTGTTAAAGAGTTGGTCGAAGCAGAAGAAACCACCTGTCAAGAGGTTGTTATAGAAGAAACTGAAAAGGATGAACCTCAAAATAGGGTAGTTGTATCATACTCAAACCTTGAAATACCCAAGTGGGAAACCTCAACGTCGCAACAATTAGTAACAAATTTAGGATATACTTCATCATATAACACATCATATGGAATACCAAATTGGGTAGCATACGAAATAACACGTAGCGAAGCAACAAGCACAGAAGCGGAGCGAAAAGATAAATTTATGCCTGATCCCAAAGTAAAAGGCCATAGTGCAACCAATGCCGATTACAAAGGAAGTGGGTATGATAAAGGACATATGGCACCAGCAGCCGATATGAAATGGAGTCAAATCGTAATGGACCAATCGTTCTATTTTACAAATATCTGCCCACAAGCACCAGGACTAAACAGAGGAGCGTGGAAAGATCTCGAAGAAGATATCCGCCTATGGGCAATACGCGATAGTGCATTGGTAGTAATATGCGGACCATTATTTACCCAAGAACCAGTAAGATACATACCCCAAACACAAGTGGCAATACCCGATGCCTATTTTAAAGTAGTATGTTCGCCATACACACCTGAGCCACGAGGAATAGCTTTTATATTTCCAAACGCAAAAGCATCTAAACACCCACGCGAGTATGTAACAACAATAAATAGTGTAGAGCAGATAACAGGAATGGATTTCCTATCTCAACTACCCGATGAAACAGAAAACAAAATAGAAGAAACAAGTAATTACACCCTTTGGGAATAACACTATGAGAGCCGACACAACCGACACAATATGTGCCATATCAACAGCACCAGGAGTAGGAGGAATAGCAGTAGTACGCATCAGCGGACCACAGGCAATAGCCATAACAGATAAAATATATAAAAACATAAAAGGCATAACCGTAGCAGAGCAACCAACGCACACAGCAAAATACGGAACAATAATCACCTCGAAAGGCGAAGTGTTGGATGATGTAGTAGTAACCCTATTCAAAGCCCCACACTCGTTTACTGGTGATGATACAGTAGAGATCTCGTGTCATGGCTCACAATACATACAACAAACCTTGTTGTCCCTTTTAATTGAAAACGGATGCCGATTAGCAATGCCGGGAGAATACACACGCCGAGCATTCATAAATGGCAAAATGGACTTGGCAGAAGCCGAAGGTGTTGCAGACGTAATAGCATCAACCACAGCAGCATCGCACCGCGTAGCCATAAACCAGATGCGAGGTAAATTCAGTAGCAAACTTGAGGAGTTACGCACACAAATGATAAGCTTTGCATCGCTCATAGAATTGGAGTTAGACTTCTCAGAAGAAGAGGTAGAATTTGCTGACCGCACACAACTCACAAACCTTGCACAAGAGATATCAAAAGAGATAACCACTCTCAGTAACAGCTTTGCAACAGGTAACGCCATAAAAAACGGAATACCAGTAGCAATAATAGGCGAAACCAATGCAGGAAAATCAACACTCCTCAACCAACTAATAGGCGAGGAGAGAGCCATTGTATCGCCCATACATGGCACAACGCGCGATACCATTGAAGACACCATAAACATATCAGGAACACTCTATCGCCTAATAGACACAGCAGGATTACGTACCACAAACGACACCATAGAGCAGATAGGAATAGAACGCAGTTATCAAAAAATAGAGCAATCAGAAATAATCCTTTGGCTCACCGATATAACAGGCACACTACCTAAAAATGCAGAAGAGATAAAACAACGCTCACATGGCAAAAAACTCCTCCTTTTGCTTAACAAAAGCGACAAACTAACGCTAGAAGAGCAAACCACAGCACAACAAAAAATAGCAGAGCAAATAGGAGAGGAGATACCTATACTAACCATATCGGCAAAAAACAATAGTGGCATAGAAGAGTTAAAGCAACAACTCACACAATACACCGCTACACAACAATCAATAAGCGACACAATAGTAACCAATGTACGCCATTACGAAGCCCTTATAAAAGCAGGAGCAGCCATACAACGCACCATTGATGGATTAGAGATAAACATCCCTGGCGACCTACTTGCACAAGACATACGCGAAGCAATGCACTACATCGGCGAAATAACAGGGCAAATCAGCACCACTGACCTACTTCAAACCATCTTTTCAAAGTTTTGCATCGGAAAATAAGTAGTTGATAATTAAATATAAACTTTGATAGTTGAGCACCATTGAGAGAGATTGATTTATAAATGATTCCTTCTTAAATGACACAGAAGGGTTTATTGCCTTCTTATGCTATGCTTTTACAATATAATAATTCCCGCAAATTCTTTCGTAACTTAAAACAACTTGTTAGTTTATTAGTTTTATTTGCTAATATATTTATTTAGAGTTAAATCTAGGAGCAATACAGCATGCCCTTTTTCCTCTTTTGGGGCATCTTTAGGTCGCCATGCAACAATAAAACGAATAGAAACATCCGATACAAAATAAATTTTTTCGTTCCAAGTGGATAGTTCACCCATTATCTTCTGTGACAATTGGCATACAGATTTATTTGTATTTAGATCAAATAGATATCCATTATCATAGCGGAGTTTTTGTCCAGCACGCAATGCAAGC
>JAFQBL010000083.1 GCA_017416695.1 Bacteroidales bacterium
GGCAAGCGAGGCAAAAAGGTTGGCATTGCCTACGAATTGGAGAATGGAGAAATAATCTATGTGCCAGAATAATAATATGTGGATACTAAATCAAACAAGCGACATCTGATTTGAATGATGTCGCTTGTTTGATTTATATCGTAATTTCATTGATTTCTTGCTATCCTATCAATAATTCAAGATTTTTCATTACCTTTGTAGCACAAGAGTTATTTGAGAGTATTGCTACCGCAAACCGCAGAAATTAGCACGATTCCCAAATCGTTACTTCGCTCTTTTCAAAATAACTTCAAGTGTTTATTCTTCAAACGATTATATCAAATCGATGAAATATTAAAATAAAAATATAAGAAAATGGAAGATAAAAAGAAAGGTTTGGAGATTGAACTATCTCCCGAAGTAGCAGAAGGAGTTTATTCAAATCTTGCTATAATAGCACACTCATCATCTGAGTTTATAGTTGATTTTGCTCGCATTATGCCAGGTGTAAATAAGGCAAATGTCAAGTCGAGGATTATTCTTACACCCGAACATGCAAAACGCCTTTTGTTTGCTTTGCAAGACAACATTGCAAGATATGAGAGTCAGAACGGTAAAATAACATTAAGCGGACAAGGCGGTACTGCTACTCCGTTTGCAAACTAATAGAGAACTTTAATTCATAAATAATATGGAACAGCAACCATTGGTAATATATAATACAGTATCTCGCAAGAAAGAGATATTCAAATCAATAACCGAAGGCAAGGCAGGAATGTATGTTTGTGGTCCAACAGTCTATGGCGACGGACACTTGGGACATGCTCGCCCTGCAATAACTTTCGACCTTCTATTCCGTTACCTTCAACACATTGGATACAAGGTTCGTTATGTTCGCAATATAACAGATGTTGGACACCTTGAACACGATGCTGATGAGGGTGAAGACAAGATAGCAAAAAAGGCTCGCCTTGATGCCCTTGAACCTATGGAGGTGGTACAATTCTACCTCAACCGCTACCACAAAGCAATGGAGCGTTTGAATGTTTTGCCACCAAGCATTGAGCCTCACGCCTCAGGCCACATCATTGAGCAGATAGAGTATATCAAAAAAATTATAGAAGCAGGATTTGCATACGAGAGCGAGGGCTCAGTATATTTTGATGTTGAGAAATATAGCAAAAGCCACCACTACGGTAAACTCTCAGGTCGTAACATAGATGAACTGTTGAATACAACACGTCAGTTAGACGGTCAAAGCGAGAAACGCAACCCAATAGATTTTGCACTATGGAAAAAGGCTTCGCCCGAACATATTATGCGATGGCCCTCGCCATGGAGCGATGGTTTTCCAGGATGGCACTTGGAGTGTTCGGTTATGGGTACAAAATATTTGGGAGAGGAGTTTGATATTCATGGTGGAGGTATGGACCTTATGTTTCCTCACCACGAGTGCGAAATTGCCCAATCGGTTGCAGCACAAGGAAAAGAGTGTGTTCACTATTGGATGCACAACAATATGATTACCATTAACGGACAGAAGATGGGAAAATCGTTGGGTAACTTTATAACTCTTGACCAGTTCTTTACTGGTGAGCATGAGTTGTTGACTCAACCATTCTCGCCAATGACAATACGTTTCTTTATACTACAAGCACACTATCGCAGTACACTCGATTTCAGTAGCGATGCACTTGTAGCAGCCGAGAAGGCATACATCCGTTTGTGTCAGGGTTGGGAGAACCTCTCAAAAATCACTCCTGCCAGTGCAACAACTTGCGATGTAAAAGACCTGCGAGCAAAATGCTATGAGGCAATGAACGATGACCTCTCTTCGCCAATAGTAATATCGCACCTGTTTGATGCAGTGCGTCAAATAAACACTATATTGGCAGGTGGAGCAACAATTACTGCCGAAGATTTAGAGGAACTAAAAGATACATTCAAAACATTTATGTTTGATGTATTAGGTCTTGTAGTTGAGGGAGGAGACTCCTCTTCAGAAGGAAACGAGGCTTACAAAGAGGCAGTTGATTTGATTATGGAGTTACGCAAAGAGGCTAAGGCTCGTAAAGATTGGGCAACAGCCGACTTTATCCGTAATCGTTTGTCGGAGATAGGTTTTGAGGTAAAAGATACCAAAGAGGGCGTTGAGTGGAAATTGAATAAGTAACCCTCTCGGTTGCTGAAAAGAGGCGATACTATTTTAAACTTTAATCCTGTTTATATATCTAAACAAGTAAACAGAGTAAATTGTTCAACTAAAAATGAAAAAAATTATGAAAAAGTTATTTTTTATTGCAACATTCGCTTTTTTAGCAATAGGATTAGTGCCAGCACAAACAAAAACAGAGGCAAGTGTTGATGTTACAGGAAGAGCAAAAGTTAAAGTAGTTCCCGATAGAGCAGAGATTGAGATTACCCTCAACGAAAACGATTTAAAAGGCAAATACTCTCTTAATGAGTGGGAGACAAAACTTGCCATTGCTTTGAAGAGTGCAGGAGTTGATGCAAAAAAACAACTATCTCTCTACCGTCAATACCTTGCAACTGCAAAACGTAAAAATATTAAGCAATACAAAACATTTAAGTTAGAGGTATATACTGCCGAAGAGGCTCAAAATGTAATGGATGCTCTTGTTGAAAACGAAATCTCAGGAGGTCGTTTGACAAAAGTATGGTTGGCAGATCGCGAAGCGGTATCTGATAGTCTGAAAGTTGAGGCTATAAAAAGTGCAAAACACGATGCTTCGGTTTTGGCAGAGGCAATAGGACAAAGCATAGGCAGTGCCATACAGATAAACTTCTATCCATCATCACCAGCAGTTACATATCGCAACGTAATGCTTAAGAGTGCACGTAATGAAGCAATGGCGGTAACAGCCGATGAAGCAATTCCCGAACTGCCCCAAATCAATTTTGATGAGATTGAGATAGAGGAGAACGTTTCAGTTAAGTTTATATTAAACCCCGAAAAGCAATAAAAGAAGAATGAAAAACTTTGTATTAACCCTATTTCTTGCAGTGGTAAATGTAACTATTATGTTTGCCATTCCAGCAGAACCTAAAATAGATAACCATATTCAGCCCGATGGCACACAGTTATCAGTAATCTTATGTGGTGATGAATATATGGGTTACTACACAACCATTGACGGAGTGCCTTTGGCAAAAGAGTCCAATAACTCTTTTTATATTGCAGAATGGGATGATACACAACTTGTTCCAACAAAAATTCTTGCACACAATCCACAACTAAGAGAGGAGGAGGAGAGAGAGTATATAGAGGCAAATTCCCAAAATACAATAGAGCAGATTTCGTTGTATAGGGCTATGAAACAAGGCTTTGCCAATCAGTTGAGGACAAAAAAAACAAAGATGCTCCGCGAGAACATACAACCCTCAGAAAAGAGTCTGCTCAAATCATCTACCTCCCCAACAAAGGGATTGATAATATTGGTAAACTTTCCTGATAGAAGTTTTCTCTCTTCATCAACAAATGCCGAAATTTCGGCAATGATGAATGAAGAGGGGTACAATCGCAATGGACACATAGGAAGTTTACGAGACTATTTTTATGACCAGTCATCGGGGCGACTCGATATAACTTTCGATGTTGTGGGCCCCGTAACGGTAAGCAAAAATATGTCGTATTATGGAGCCGATCAAGGCTCTACCCACGACTCGCATGTAGGCGAAATGGTTGCTGAGGCTTGTAATCTGGTAGATGGATATGTAAACTTTGCCGACTATGACTGGTATGATGACGGAGAGGTTGAGCAGGTATATGTTATTTATGCAGGATATTCACAAGCATCAGGAGCGCCGTCATATACAATATGGCCAAAAGAGTGGTATCTCTCATATTCCGACTATGGAAGATATATAACTCTTGACGGAGTGATTATAGATACATTTGCATGTAGTAGCGAACTTGACGGAACATCGGGCTCAACAATCGATGGCATTGGAACAGCCTGTCACGAGTTTTCGCACTGTATGGGATTGCCCGATCTATATGACACATCAGATAACGGAACTTATGGCATGGGAACGTGGAGTGTAATGGATATGGGTTGTTATAACTCAAATGGAAGAATTCCTTGCAACTACACAGCCTTTGAACGTAACTATGCAGGGTGGATGACATCTTCGCAATTACAGGTATTAAAAGAGCCTCTATCTATAACCCAGATGCCTTCGCTCTCAGACGAAGATGCAATGGCTTATCGTATCTACAATGATGGTAGTGTATATAAAGAGTATTTCATTCTTGAAAACCGACAACAAAAGGGGTGGGACGTAGGTTGCTCTGCTCATGGATTGTTGATTACCCACATTGATTACGATGCTGATGCGTGGGGATATAATAATGTAAACATCGATCCTTCGCACAGAAGATATACAATTAAACCTGCAGATAATGATTTAAGTTATTCATCTGAGGCAGGCGACACCTATCCAGGTATATATGGTAAAAGTTCGTTTACCGATACATCTTCACCTGCCGCCCTGTTTTATCAGCCAACAAAGTCGGGCTCGTACTATTTGGGCAAGCCAATAACCAATATAAGCGAGAGTAACGGAAAAATCTCTTTCGACTTTATGGGAGGAACATCGGGAGGTGAGGAGAGTGAAGAAGTTCAACTCTCTCGCGATGGCTGGAGTGCAAGAGCCGACGGCTATGCGGCAAGTATGTATGATGGTCCACCACGTTATGCTTTTGACGGTGATTTAAACTCTCACTGGCATTCGAGATATGACGATAGCGGAGGAGGTAGCACAAACTATGAGTTACCCCACTATATCCAGTTCGACTTGGGAAGTGTTCAGGAGTTCAGTGCATTTAACTATGTATCGCGTACAGCCAATGGCTCACAAAACGGAGATATTGCAAACTATGAGATATATATATCAAACAGCGATATGACATATTCACTTGGAGCAGGTTATGTTCCCACTACAGGCACAAAAATAAAGAGCGGTACATTTACATATAACAATTCTCGTGAGCATTATGTTCAGTTAGGAGGCAATTTTTCTGCAAGATATTTACTATTGCTCTGTAAATCAACAGCAAACGGAACAAAATTTTCGGCTTGTTCAGAGTTCTATTTATACAATACCCCAAGCAGTGGCACAGAAGAAGGAGACTATTGCACTCCTTCGGTAACAACGCAAGGTACAGCAACCTCATACGTGGGACAGATAGTAACACTCTCAACAACAGGGGCGGCAGTAAATGCTTTGTGGAACAACCCCAAAACCGAGAACTATAATGGAGCACTCCAACCAATAGAGAATACCTTCACAGCATATCCAGGGCAAACAATAACCTTGAATATAAGTGATAAAAATACAGTATGGGGGTTAGTGCGTGTATATGTTGATTTGAATGGAAACTGCCTTTTTGATTTGGATGAGCAGATTTTTGCAGATGCCGACAGAAACAGAACAACACAAATATCCCAAACCTTCACACTCTCACCCGATATACCAGAAGGTAAATACCTTATGAGAGTAATGTATGTTGCAGGAAGCAACGAAAAGAATTTGTGGGCTTGCGATGATTATACCGAAGGGGGTTACTACGATTTTGAATTTATGGTAGAAACAGATGAAACCGCTATTACCAGCCACCAGACAGCCAAAACAAAAGTATATGTTACTGATGGCACAATAGTAGTTGAAACCTCTGCAAAATCAATAGAGCCAATATCGGTATATAACGTAGCAGGAACACTCCTTGCACAATCATACACTCGTGGCAGTGTTACAAAACTACAAGTATCGCAGAGCGGATTATTTATAGTTAAGGTTGGAGGAGAAGTATATAGAGTAGTTAAGTAGAATATCATATTATGAATATAAAATCATAATTTATGAGTTACGATCAATTAATATTAACAGTAAATACATCAAGCATAGTTATTCTACTTTTACTTGCTCTTATCCTATTGTTGGCAACGCGTTTTAAGGGAGAAAATGCCTATGCAGCGGCAATAATAGTTGTACCCAATGTCCCTGTCTATCTGTACAATGCAAGTAGAATGTTGGGGTGGCATAACTTTACGCTTGCAATGCTCCCTTTCAGTTTCTCGCTGAATACTTTGTTAATGCCCCTTTTGTGGTTGTTTACTCGAAAAAGTTTCGATTCCTCATATAAGTTCTCTGTCAAAGATTTAATCCATATTATACCATGTATCATATTTTTTATTATATATTTCACCATCTCCAGCGATGATAAGATTAGCAGTATAGTGTATGAAATGTCGGGAGATGATACATGGATTGGAGATCTCAATACAGTAGTTGTTTTATTACAACTATTAATATACTTTCCTATGATATTCATCTTTATATATAAAAATAAAAAGAGAGTTAAAGAAAAATTGTCAGATGCTGAATGGCTTCAAAAAGAGTGGGTACCAATATTTATGATATTGTTTGCATCTCTGTTTGTTATAGTAATGGTTTGTTATGCAATATGGCCTCGTACCGATGCCTGGCTAATTCAAATATTAAATGTTGTAGCAATGTCGTATTTAGTGTATAACTCGTTAGTACACCCCTATATTCCCACAGCATTACCCACGCAAGATATTGAAAAGAACTCGAGTACAACACAACAACCCGATTTAGAAGTTATGCAGGAGATATGTGCAAAGGCAACAGATTTTCTCACTAACACCAAGATTTATCTTCGCCACGATCTATCATTGGCGCTATTGGCAAAAGAGATAGGTGTGTCTCAAAGAAAATTATCGACCTCTATCAACACCTGTCTCAAAAAAAATTTTTTTGAATTTATTAATGAGATGCGAATAGAGGAAGCAAAACGTAAAATTATAGAACTTGACGCTTCGGGATATAGCATTGATAGTATATATTATGAATGTGGATTTAGGTCTCGTTCAACATTCTTTCTCGTTTTTAAAAAAGTTACTGGCATAACTCCGTCAGTATGGAGTTTACAATATAAAAAATCCAACCTCTCTGATAAATAGTTATTTATCCTTACTTTTAATCTTTTTATACTCTTCTAAAAATATCTTTATTTAGTCCAAACTTCCGTTTTTTAAACTTATAGACCATTTTAGAATTATTTTTTGCGACAATTTTTATATTCCTTTGCAAAATAGAGCAACAGTCTTAAAAAGAGTTTAAACATTTGGATGTTAAAAAAATTTTTTATTTATTTGTAACATCATCTTAAAGAACAATACAAATTGTTACTATTGATGAATTACATTTGATATTAAAACACAAACATAAAGTGTTTATAGCTTTATTCTCTGAAAGCAAATCTGGTAAATTTTATGGACGGGAATAAGTGCTGCTCTTCACGTTTTGTTATGCCTTATGGGTATAGTCAATGCGTGGGCTGTTGCTTATTTAGTCCAGAGGCTTACCAGAGCCCGCTTTCATAAGATAAGCAAATATGTCCACGCTTTCTTATTTTATGACAGTTGGACTTTGGGCAATACGACAATAAAAAACAAAATGGAGGAGATAAAAACAGACACCAATCACATTAAAAAAAATTGTAATAAAAAACATCGCCTGTTAAAGCAAAATAGGTGTTGTCATGCCACACTTTTATATCGGCCTTTTAAATTTTGAATTTAACAAATTTATCTGTTGTAGAGTCAAAAACAAAAGTAGAAAATTTCAATTTAATTCCAAATTCTATTATAGAAGGAGAACAATTATATTAATATTTAACATTAAAACAAATCAATTATGAAGAAAATGATGAAAATTTTTAGCCGTTTAGTGTTGGTAACATTTGCGGCATTGAGTATCAGTTTTGCATTTACATCTTGCGGTGGCGATGATGATGGAGATAACGATAATATATACGTTAACGGAGGAGGAGATTTTGATCAAGAAATAAGCGGAGGTGAAAATGCAGATGAAACAGTCTCATTGACAGTTAATAATGGGATATATGTAGCAAAATGGACTTTGACTTTTGATGATAATGACTTGTGTACAAGAGCTATTTGTGAGTGTACTTTTTCAAGTAGAGATTTTGCAAACGCTTTTGCAGCAAGTTATGGAGATGACGTCATTTCTCAATCAGGGAATAAAGTAACAATTAATCAAACTGATCTATTTGAAGGAGAAGAGAAAGCAGATGTTCTTGCATCAATCAATGCAATGCAGGGGCAATAAAAAATAGAGAGTTCTGCACTACACTCCCTGAAAAATAACCGACTATTGCAAATTATTTAAATAAAATCTTAATTTTGGGGAGTGTAAAGAGACTCATCAGATGTGGTCTTAATGAGGTCCTAACCACAACTGAAGACAAATACCAGTTTTGCAAATTAACACATTAAAGAGAGATAAAATCTATATAACTGGTTTAAGATTAATTTATAGGACCTCTATTAAATTATTAAAAGAAACTTATATGAAAAAAGTTTTATTGACAATGATTCTTTGCGTATTTGCTTTAGGAACGTACGCACAAAAGGGAGAGATGGCTGCAAGTGTCCAATTTATGCTTGGAGCAGGACAAGGCATCACTAACCCAGGATTAGGAGCAAAATTCTCTTACAGCATCACCGATCCTTGGCGTTTGGCGGCATCGTTCGATTACGGTTTCAAAAACAAAGGAATGAGTTCATGGGATATTAATGTTGATGCTCACTATCAATTCTTCTTTGGTAAAGGAATGAGAGCATATCCAATGGCAGGTTTCACAGTTTTAGGTTATACCGCTAAATATTTCGGATACAAAGCCAATACCACTTGTGTGGGACTAAACCTTGGAGGAGGTTTCCAATATGATATTAATGACAATTGGGCTGTTTACACAGAACTAAAAGGTCAATTGGTTCACAACCATGGTTCACGCTTTGCATGGGGAGTAGGAGGATCATATAAATTCTAAAAATCGGAGTTTCAATTTATAGAAACAACTATACTCCATAATTTTTAATAAAATGATTTATAAGTGAAAAATCCTATTAAACAGACTTTCATCTGTTTAATAGGATTCTTTTGTTATTACAGGGAATAAAAACTGCCTCTATTTGTTTTTTGTAGCCCTTAGTATCTCTCTCTTACCGTTCTTAGGACCAGCAATACGTTCAACCTTAAATCCAATATCTGCCAACATTCTGCGGATAACACCTTTTGAACAGTATGTAGTCAGTACGGCATCGATGTTGGCTGAGGCATAGAGTCTTTCAAAAGCCTCTCTCGTCCACATCTCAGGCTGTTTCTCTGGGGCAAAAGCATCAAAGTAAATAACATCAATAAAAGAGGGGAGATTATCCGTAAGATAATCTCCCTCTATCTTTTCGAGGGTAAAGAAAGGTGTAATCTCCACCTCTCTGTTCCACTCGGCATCTATAATCTTGTCATATAGAGTTTTATCAACAATCTCGCCATATTTAAGTTGCGAGAGAGTATCACAATCAACAGGATATTTTTCAATTGAGATATAGTGAACAGGATGCTCCGCGTTGGCAGCCATTGCTGTAACAACAGCATTCAATCCCGTTCCAAAACCAACTTCAAGAACTCTCACCCTCTCCCCTTTGCTACGATAAAGAAAGGCACAATCCCTGAAGATATGTTCCGACTCCGTTAATGCACCCTTTACAGAGTGATAGTGTTCATCAAGTTCTTTAACGTAAAGTGTAGCCGAACCGTCATCGGTAATCTCAATCTCTCTCACCGCTCTATTTCTCGTACTCTATAAGAACAGCATTAGTAGCAATAACTTGTCCTGGCTCAATGAATACACGTTTAATAACACCATTACGCTCAGCAATAATGCTATTCTCCATCTTCATAGCCTCAAACACAAACAACTCATCACCACGTTTTACAGTGTCGCCAGGTTTAACGGCAACAGTAAGCACTGTACCTCCCATAGGAATTGTAACAGTAGGTCCTGTTATAGGCTCCTCCTCAACCTCTGGCTCCTCAACAACAACCTCTTCAACTTTGGGCTTGCTTGCCTCAAACTCCTCTGCACGTCTGTTTTTTAGGAATGTAGCACCAACAGCAGGGAATAGTTGAAGAAGAAGATAGTCGTTATCATCTTTTGCAAGTTTAACACCACCAAACTCCGCTAACTCAGGATTTTCTGGGGCTTTATATGAAGCAATATCGTATGGAACCTCTTCGGCACTACCAGTAATCTTCTCTCTAAACTCAGGAGATATAGCAACAGGAGTCTTACCATACTCACCCTTTATAAGGTTAACAAACTGGTTAGTAACCATAGTGTAATCGGGATTACCTTTCTTGCGGTCAAGAGCAAGGTTTACTGCTTGGCTACCCACAATTTGCGATGTAGGAGTAACCAATGGCACAAGACCTGCTGCACGGCGTACCTCAGGGATAAGAGCCATAGCATCGTTAAGAATATCCTCTGCACCAAGACTGCGAAGTTGAGCCACCATATTACTATACATACCACCAGGAACTTCGGCATGTTTAACAATCTCGTTTGGTTTAGGGAAGTTGAAGTATGCCTCAATAGCATGACAAGCATTTAATAACTCCTCTTCGTTATTTGCTTTTGCAGCCTCAATTGCTTTGTCAAATTGAGCATCAATCTCAGTAGGGATAGTATCAGTCAATGGATCAAAAGTTATTGGAAAACTCTTGACAAGGTCGTAGGCAGCAAGTTCTTTGCGAATACCTTCGAGTTTAGTTCTGATTTTACCAACAGCCTCCATATTAGCCTCAACCTCAACACCCAACTTTTTACAGAAGATATAAATCAACTCCAACGCAGGAGCTGCTGAGCCACCACCAAAGTACCAGATATTTGTATCCAAAATATCAACACCATGTATAACAGCCATCAACGAAGATGCCAAACCATAACCTGGAGTACAGTGAGTGTGGAAGTCGATAGGTACATTAACTGCCGCTTTAAGTTTAGGAATAAGAGTAGCAATACGGGCAGGATTAACCAAACCAGCCATATCCTTAAGGGTGATAATCTTAGCACCCATAGCCTCCATACCTTTAGCCTTCTCAACAAAATATTCATCAGTAAAAATCTTCTCCTCAACAACTTGAGCAGGTTTCTTGCCAAACAAACGAGCAAAGAAACCAACCTTCTCAGGCTCTCTGTTTTGAGCAGGTTTAGGATCAACGGTGTAGCATACAGCACCATCGGCAATACCGCCCACCTCGTTTATCTTCTCAATAGAACTCTTAACATTGTTAAGGTCGTTAAGAGCATCAAACACACGCATAATGCCCAACCCTTGTTTAACAGCCTCTTTGTAGAAACCATCAATAATAGTATTGGGATATGGAGCATAGCCAAAGAGGTTACGTCCGCGAGAAAGAGCAGTAAGATATGATCTGCCTTCAATAACTTTGCTTATTGAACTCAATCTAACCCATGGGCTCTCATCAAGGTAACGCATAACAGAGTCGGGAACTGCACCTCCCCAAACCTCCATAGCATAGAAACCAGCCTCTTTGTATATCTCAATAACTTGATTAATCTGCTCCCCAGTCATACGGGTAGCGAATAGTGATTGTTGACCGTCGCGAAGAGTTAAATCGCGAATTTTAAGTTTTTTATTCATAGTGTACTCCTTTCTCTTTTTTGTGGGAGTTATTAAATGATTTAAGTTTATATTTTGCAAAAATATATTTGCTTTAGATATAAAACAAATAAATAAGGAAAAATTTCTTTATTAAAATTTTCCAATCCACTTTTATTTGATTAATGATTAGTCCAATTAGTCTAATTAGTCCAATTAGTCCAATTGGTCCAATTAGTCCAATAGCAAAACATAGTTATCCTAGTCACCCTAGTTACCCTAGTTATCCTAGTTAAAACCAAAAATGGTTGTCTTCAAAGGACAACCATTTTTATCTAATATCTAACAACTGATAGTTAAATCAAACCACACCTTGAGCCATCATTGCTCTGGCAACCTTCATAAATCCTGCTATGTTTGCACCCTTGACGTAGTTGATATATCCGTCTGGCTCTGTTCCAAACTTAACGCAGTTTTGATGAATATCTTTCATTATGGTACGCAAGCGGGCATCTACCTCCTCGGCACTCCAAGATATGTGGGCTGAGTTTTGACTCATCTCCAATCCTGATACTGATACACCTCCTGCATTGGCTGCCTTGCCTGGTGCATATAGTAGTTTGTGTTCTGTGAACAACTCAATGGCTTCGGGAGTACATCCCATATTTGATATTTCGCCTACACACATCACTCCGTTGTTTATGAGGTTTTGTGCATCTTCGCCATCTAACTCGTTTTGTGTTGCACATGGGAGTGCTATATCGCAAGGAACTTCCCATGGGCGTTTACCCTCTACAAATTTAGCATTGGGGAATCGGTCGGCGTAGGGTTGGCATATATCGTTGCCACTTGCACGGAGTGTGAGCATATACTCAATCTTTTCGCCACTTATACCCTCTTCATCAAGTATGTATCCGTCAGGGCCTGATATGGTTATTACCTTTGCTCCCATCTCAACAGCCTTTCGGGCTGCTCCCCATGCTACGTTTCCAAATCCGCTTATGGCAACTCGTTTACCCTCTATGCTCAATCCTTTGTTTGTGAGCATCTCTGATACAAAGTATAATGCTCCATATCCTGTTGCCTCAGGGCGTACAAGTGAGCCTCCATATTCAAGACCTTTACCTGTGAGTACTCCGTTAAAGGTTCGTGTAAGTTTTTTGTATTGTCCAAATAGATAACCTATCTCTCTTGCTCCAACGCCAATATCTCCTGCTGGGATATCGGTTTCGGGGCCAATGTAACGGAATAACTCATTCATAAAGGCTTGGCAGAAACGCATTATCTCGCCATCGCTCTTTCCGCGTGGAGAGAAATCGGAGCCTCCTTTTCCTCCTCCCATAGGTAGGGTTGTGAGTGCATTTTTAAATGTCTGCTCAAATCCTAAGAATTTCAAGATTGAGAGGTTTACCGAAGCATGAAAACGCAATCCGCCTTTGTAGGGACCAATTGCACTGTTAAACTGTACTCGGTATCCTGTATTTACTTGTACCTCGCCTTTGTCATCTACCCAAGGTACTCTAAATATTATAACCCTCTCGGGCTCGACCAACCTCTCTATTAACTTTGCTCGTTCAAACTCGGGATGTTGATTGTAAACCTCCTCTATTGAACCTAACACCTCGCGTACCGCTTGAAGGTACTCTCGCTCACCCGGATGCTTGGCTTCGAGTTGAGCCATTAATCTCTCTAAATTCATAGTTTAGTCTGTAAGGGTTAATATTTTATTAGACCAATATTGGTCTGATGTGTGATTCTTGTTGGGTTTTATTCTTCTGGAGCAAACATCGGATCCCATGCGGGAAGCATTATTGGCTCCTGTTTCATTAGTTCCATTACGTCAGAGGGTACATATTTTTTCTCTACTACCAAACGGAACATATACTCATTAAACCACTCATCTGTCATAATCAGGTTGCCTTTGTATCCTGAACTCTCGCCCCAACTATTCTCTACCATCCACTTTTTGGGATTGCCTTGCTCGTCTAAATCAACTGCAATAAGAGTCATTGCGTGAGTTGAGCCACTTGCAAAGGTTTGAATACGCTCTTTCTTGTTCATTGGGAAAGAGGTGCGGAATAGTGATGCGTAATCGGTATTATTCAAATCGAGTGTTCCTTTTTCTTTGCTCCAGAATTTACGAACATCGCAAGAGAAGTACATTGCTGTGTTATCTTTTATTGAGGCTATTGCCATCTCTTTTATCTTCTCTATGGGTAGGTTTAGATATAGCCAGTTCTCTCCGTCATATACGTGGCGGTCGAGATCTATCTCATATACCTTGTTATACTCGCGTGAGGGATCGTTCATAACCATTATATAGTTATTCTCTAAGTCCTCGCCTATGTACTCATCGTAGAAACTCTTTGGAGTGTATGTCTTTGTGCTTACGGCATTACCATCCTTGTCGTAACGTGTCCACTCAAACTCTGTTGGGGGAACTCCTACACACTCTGCCAATATTCTGTAAATCTCGGTTAGCATCTTTGTTTTTGCAGCCATTGCACTCTTCTCGCTCTTCTCGGCACGAAGTGCCAATGCAAACTCTCTTAGTTTAAGTTTTAGGATGTTTCGCATCTGCTCTGTGTTGTTGCTTTGGAAGGTCTCAGCCATTGCACTTTTGGGAACAACACCATATTTCATTATAAGGTTTGA
>JAFQBL010000084.1 GCA_017416695.1 Bacteroidales bacterium
AGTAGAGGGGGCAGTAACTATCTACAATGCATCAGGTATAGCAGTATGGCAAGGCAACATAAATGGCTCGTTATCATTACCAGTAAATGGCAATGGAGTATATTTGGTGGTAACTCCTGAAAAAGTTTATAAGGTTGTGAAATATTAGTTGTTAGTTGACGAACATACGTTCGTTGAATCTGCTCACGCTCGGTAGAGTTCAAGTGAACTTGACTCTGATCTTACTCCATATATACAAAAACGAGGTTATCTTCTCTTATGAAAAGATAACCTCGTTAAGTTTCTTTAGTTTTACTCGATACTTGTTGATGATGAGATATTTACAATTTAACTTCAATCTCATCTTTTAGGTCAATTTCGTTTCGCTTATTGTCATAAATTTTATATTCAAGCAGAGCGAGCGACTGGTTCGGTATAATTTTGAAGAATGGTGAATATTTTAGTTTCCACCTCATCTTCAGCGAGAATATGCCGCTGTTTATGTATGCGGCTACGTAAGGATGCAAATGTAATGAGAATCTTTTAACTCGCATTTTCTTCACTATATAGGCGATCTTCTCCTCCATTATGTCAACAAACAATATAGATGAGTTGATTTTCCCTTTTCCATTGCATACAGGGCAGTTTTCTGTTACAGTAATATTGAGTACAGGACGTACTCTGTGGCGTGTTATCTGCATTAAACCGAACTTTGTCAATGGCAAGATGTTATGTTTTGCTCTATCCTTTGACATAAGTTCTCGCATATGGTCGTATAATAATTGCCTGTTATCGGCATTATCCATATCTATGAAGTCAACTACTATTATTCCTCCCATATCGCGTAACCGTAATTGACGTGCAATCTCTTCGGCTGCGGCAAGATTTACCTCTATAGCATTCTCCTCTTGCCCTTCTGCTTTTGAGCGTGGTCCACTATTTACGTCAATTACATGTAATGCTTCAGTATGTTCAATAACAAGATAGGAGCCATTTTTTACTGCAATTGTTTTTCCAAAAGACGATTTTATCTGTTTTGTTATAGCAAAGTTGTCAAATATAGGTAACTCGCCTGTGTATAGTTTTATAAAATCTTTTCTTTCTGGGGCTATTAAACTTATATAATTCTCAATTTCGGCAAATGTCTCCTTGTCGTTAACGTAGATATTTTCGAATGACGGATTGTATAAGTCTCGTAAAACAGCAACTGTTCGCGATGTTTCGGCATTTACTAACGAGGGTATTTTTGCCCGTTGTACCCTATGCATTGCCTCTTCCCAACATTTTACTAATGTTTTTAGTTCGTTATCAAGTTCTGCTACTTTTTTGCCTTCGGCAACGGTACGAACTATAACTCCAAATCCTTGCGGTTTTATGCTTTGAATCAACTGCTTTAATCGGGTGCGTTCAGAGTTTGACTTGATTTTTTGCGATAGCGAAACTTTATCGCTGAATGGAACTAACACCAAAAAACGTCCAGGTATAGAGATTTCTGCTGTTAAGCGTGGTCCTTTTGTTGATATTGGCTCTTTTGTTATTTGAACTAATATCTCATCCCCAACACTTAATACACTCTCTATAGAACCTTCTTTTGGTAGTTCTGGCTGCATTCTGAACTTTGATAACGATTCTGGTTGCTTCTTGCGATCTGAAGTTATCTGCTTTAGATACTTTTTAACGCTAATGTACTGTTCCCCTAAATCGAGATAGTGAAGAAAAGCCTCCTTACTGTATCCTACATCTATAAACGCAGCATTTAAACCCGGCATCGTCTTCTTGACGCGAGCAAGATAGATGTCGCCTACCGAAAACGACACTTCACTCGATTCCTTTTGCAACTCAACTAAACGCTTATCTTCAAGTAGTGCAATTGAAACCTCCTTTTGCTGTACGTCAATTACTAATTCTGTTGTTGCCACGTCTAAAAAAGGTTTATAGTTAGTAATTCTATTAATCTCAAAATAGATATAGAGCATATAATATCCACTGATATCACTTAATCTCTATATGTAAAAAAATCAAAGAACATTATCGTTCCGATTTAAGTCCTTTGATTTTTTTACCTAAGAAGTAGTTGCTATCGCAACATAACAATCTAACTGATTTAAGTATCAGCGACTATTATTTCTTCTTGTGTCTGTTCTTACGTAATCTTTTTTTACGTTTGTGTGTAGCCATTTTATGGCCTTTTCTTTTTTTACCGCTTGGCATCTTATTATAAATTTAAAGTGTTTTTATTTTACTTTATTTACAAACGATTGAGCTGGTTTGAATGCGGGAATATTGTGCTCAGGTATAATGATTGTTGTGTTTTTTGAGATGTTACGTGCAGTTTTTTTAGCTCTCTTCTTAACAATAAAACTACCAAAACCTCTTAAATATACATTCTCTCCTTTTTCCAACGAATCTTTTACTGAAGTCATAAATTTCTCTACAGTTGTTAGAACAATCGCTTTCTCTATACCAGTAGATTTTGAAATCTCTGAAACAATTTCTGCTTTAGTCATCTTCTTTAACTTTTTATTTTTTACTATTTCTTGTTTTAATCTCTTTAATGGTTTCCCAATTTGGGATGCAAATATATACAATTTTATTGTTTCAACCAAATAAAACTTTAAAAACAACCTAATTGTGTTAAATTTTAATCAAATTTCTTTATCTTCTAATATTCAATTTGTTTAAATCGTTTGCCACTCCACTTGTAGCATAATGGAAGTTCCTTTCTCATCTCAATCAGTTGTTGTCTGAGTTTATTGTCTAAAACGTCTAACCACATATCGTTAAGCGTGATATGTAGATTTCCATTTGATAATACATCTATCTTATAAAACAACATCGATATTTTGCTCATACTCTTCATTAAATCTTTATCCTTTGTTTTTACAAAAAAATCTGAAAATTTAGGATACTTAAAATATTTATATGAATCAACCCTCTCTATATCATTATTATAGATACTAATATAACTATCGGCAATTGGGGTGTACAAAGTTTTAATAACTGCATATACTCTTTTTCTGCCTTTGTTGTATGACTTTATAGTAGCATAACACTTATTGGCTGCAAGAACTATATCAATCCTTGAAGAATCAATATAAGAAATCCACGACTCACCTCCCATTAAATTACGCACCTTAATAGAAGAGTTTGCATTATAAAGTTCAATCATTTCTCTCTTTAATGACATATCAAGATACTCAATCTCCTCATCAGGCATATCTATAAAAAATCTTTCAATGGAAACTTCGCTTTGCTTTGCTTGTGAAACAAAACTTATCAGAACAAATAGAACAAAAAGAGCAATCCTCCTGAAAAAATACATAAACAATATAAAATTTAAAACCTCTTGCGAAGATATGAAATAAAAGCAACTTAACAAGTTTATATTGAATTTTATTTTTTTGTAATTTACTAAACTTACCTTAATTTCGCGTCATAAAATATAATATAAACAGAACAATGTGGCTAATATTAGCATTCATATCGGCAGCACTATTAGGGATATACGACATCTTCAAAAAGACGGCACTCAAAAATAATGCAGTAATACCCGTATTGTTTCTGAACACCATGTTTTGCAGCCTGCTGTTTTTGCCTTTAATTTTAGCATCACGTGTAGCACCAGAAACACTACAGCAAACAATTTTCTACGTACCTCAGGCACCACTTGAACAACACCTATACGTAATGCTTAAGGCTGTAATAGTGCTAACATCATGGATACTCGCATACTTTGCTATAAAACACCTGCCCATAACAATAGCATCACCCATTAAAGCATCGCAACCCGTATTAACACTCTTGGGGGCAATGTTAATATTTGGAGAACAACTAAATCTATATCAATGGATAGGAGTAATACTTGCTATAAGTTCATTTCTAATGCTATCGTGGAGTGGAAAAAGTGAAGGAATAAACTTTAAACACAACAAATGGATACTGTTTATTGTGTTAGCCACCAT
>JAFQBL010000085.1 GCA_017416695.1 Bacteroidales bacterium
GAAATTGACACAAATACATACACATCATCACCATCTTAACTCATAAACGAGGTAAGCACTTAGGTATGTGTATATATACTAATAAAACAGATAGGCTTACTTAGGTAAGCCTATTTTGTTATCAGACAAATGAAAATAAATTAATTAAATACAATACAGATATGTTAAGAATTGCAGTACAATCAAAAGGTCGTCTTTATGACGAAACAATGGAACTATTAGCGGAATCAGGAATAAAATTCTCAACATCAAAAAGAACATTGTTAGTTCCATCACGAAAATTTCCAATGGAAGCACTATTTTTACGTGATGATGATATTCCAGAGTCTGTAGCATCAGGAATAGCAGATATTGGAATTGTTGGCTTAAACGAATATTTAGAGAAGGCAAAAGATGCTGATATAGTAAAGAATTTAGGATTTAGTAAATGCCGTTTATCATTGGCAATACCCAAAGATGTTGATTATAAAGGTATCGAGTGGTTTAACGGAAAGAAAATAGCAACATCATACCCAGTTATACTACAAAAGTTCTTAAACGAAAAAGGCATTACAGCCGATATTCATGTTATTACAGGATCGGTTGAAATTGCACCAGGTATTGGATTAGCAGATGCAATATTCGATATAGTAAGTTCAGGAAGCACATTGGTAAGCAATCATCTAAAAGAGGTTGAAATTATAATAGAATCAGATGCTGTATTAATTGCCAACAAAAAACTTTCAGCAGAGAAGAGAGAGATTCTTGAAGAGTTATTGTTCCGTATTGAGGCAGTACAAGCAGCAGAAGACAAAAAATATGTATTAATGAACGTACCAAATGCCTCATTAGATAAAGTGTTAGAGGTATTACCAGGAATAAAAAGTCCAACAGTTACACCACTTGCAAACTCAGAGTGGAGTTCAGTAAGTACAGTATTACCCGAGAAAATATTCTGGGAGATAATAAACAAACTAAAAGCATCGGGAGCAGAAGGAATACTTGTTCTTGATATAGAAAAAATGGTATTATAATTATGAAGATTATAAACAACCCACCTCGCCAAGATTGGAAGGAGTTGACTCGCCGTCCAGAGTTGGACACAATAAGCCTTCATGGAATTGTTGGGGAGATATTATCCGAAATTAAGAAACAAGGTAATAGTGCAGTACGCAAATATGTTGCTAAATTTCAAGGAGTAGAACTTGAAGATTTTTCAGTAACCCAACAAGAGTTTGAGGAGGCAGAGCAACAAGTTGCACCCGAACTCAAAGCCGCTATATTAAAGGCAAAAGAGAATATCGAACATTTTCACGCTGCACAAAAATTTGGTGGAGTAAAAGTTGAGACAACACCAGGAGTTGTGTGTTGGCAAAAGAGTGTGCCTATTGATAGAGTAGGACTATATGTTCCAGGAGGAACAGCACCACTATTTTCAACCGTATTGATGTTGGCATTACCAGCGAAGATAGCAGGATGCGAAAATATAATAATGTGTTCGCCTTGTAATAAAGAGGGTAAAGTAAATCCAGCAACACTCTATGCCGCAAAAGTTGCAGGAGTAACTAATTTCTATAAATTAGGAGGAGTACAGGCCATTGGTGCAATGGCATACGGAACAGAAACAATACCAAATGTCTATAAGATATTCGGACCTGGAAACCAATATGTAACAGCCGCTAAGCAGTTAGTAAGCCTAAGTGGAGTAGGAATAGATATGCCAGCAGGTCCATCAGAGGTTGAGATACTTGCTGATGAAACAGCAAATCCACAATATGTAGCATCCGACTTCTTATCACAAGCCGAGCATGGAGTAGATAGCCAATCAATATTGGTAACAACTGATGCAACTTTGGCAGAAAAAGTATTAGTTGCAATAGAGGAGCAAAAAGAGTTGTTGCCACGTAAAGATATTGTAGAAAAATCACTTCAAAACAGTTTGGTATTTGTTTTTGATAATATTACAGACGCAATTGATTTTACAAACGAGTATGCACCTGAACACCTTATAATCTCTTGTAAAGATTATAATGCAATAGGCGAAAAGATTAAAAATGCAGGCTCTGTATTTTTAGGTCCATATACACCTGAGAGTGCAGGAGACTATGCTTCAGGAACAAACCACACACTACCAACAAGTGGTTATGCAAAAGGATATAACGGAGTAAATTTAGATAGTTTTAATCGTAAGATAACCTATCAGGAGATTACACAAGAAGGACTAAAGAACTTAGGAGCAACCATTGAAATTATGGCAGCAAACGAAAGTTTGGATGCTCATAAAAATGCTGTATCAATAAGGTTAAAAGATTAAGCAATGAAAGAACTAAAAACATTAGTACGCAAGAATATATATAGTTTAAAGCCCTATTCATCTGCACGTAACGAGTTTAAGGGAGAGGCATCAATATTTATCGATGCCAACGAAAATCCATACGATACACCATATAACAGATACCCCGATCCATTACAACTGCAAGTAAAGGAAAAAATTTCAAAATTAAAAGGAGTAGCAGTTGAAAATATATTCTTGGGAGTAGGAAGTGACGAGCCAATCGATTTGTTATATCGTATCTTTTGTGAACCACAAACTGACAATGTAGTATCACTTGAACCAACATACGGAATGTATTCAGTATGTGCCGATATAAACAACGTAGAGTATCGCAAAGTATCCCTAAAAGCAGACTATCAATTTAGTGCAGAAGAGTTGCTATCAGCCACCGATGAAAATAGCAAGATAATATGGCTATGCTCTCCAAACAATCCAACAGGAAATGCACTAAACCCAATAGAGGTAGAAAAGGTATTACAAAACTTTCAAGGCATAGTAGTATTAGATGAAGCGTACATCGATTTCTCATCGCAACCATCCTATCTGCAAAAACTAAAAGAGTACCCCAATATGGTAGTGTTACAAACATTCTCAAAAGCGTGGGGTAGTGCAGGAGTACGTTTGGGAATGGCATTTGCATCACCCGAAATAATATCTATATTCAACAAAGTAAAATACCCCTATAACGTAAACATATTAACACAACGTTACGCCATAAAATTGTTGGATAATTTTGCATCAGTTGAAAA
>JAFQBL010000086.1 GCA_017416695.1 Bacteroidales bacterium
GAATTACCAATTACAAAGGCAAGATACAGAGCCCCTCTTTCGCTGTTTTTGTCATCAAAATTAATGCCATTCAATTTTGAAATAAGAAATGGGATAAGAGTTGTAAAGAGGGCAATAACTCCTATTAATATACCAAATGTATAAAGCGTAACAGTGCTTAAATATGCTGAGGATAGGAGCAGTGCATATATGTATATGAAAGTAAAATAGGGAGATAGAACACCCGAAATAAATCTCGATAACACTCTTAACATAACCTATTATAACTCCTTTCTTAGCCTTGCAACAGGAATATCGCTCTGTTCTCTATATTTGGCAACTGTGCGTCTTGCAATTTTATAACCCTTTTTACAGAGGATTTCGCAAATGGCATCGTCTGAGAGAGGATGTTTCTTGTCTTCACCCTCAATAATCTCAACCAGAATCTTCTTTATCTCTCTTGAAGATACCTCTTCTCCTTTATTTGTTTGCATACTCTCCGAGAAGAGATGTTTGAGAGGATATATACCAAAACGTGTTTGCATATATTTACCGTTTATGACACGCGAAATGGTTGATATGTCATAATTTGTCAACTCTGCAATATCTTTTAAAATCATAGGACGGAGATCACGCTCATCGCCAGAGATAAAGAAATCTTTTTGAATTGATATTATTGCCGTCATTATCTTTGACAAAGTAATTTGTCGCTGTTTTACAGCATTTATAAACCATTGGGCAGAGTCTAATTTCTGTTTTACAAACAAAAGGGTATCTTTAATCTCCTTTGTGCGATTTGCCTTGTTGCTGTTGTAATCCTTGAACATATCAATATATTTCTGATTTACTCTCAGTTCGGGGATGTTACCGCTGTTCATCGAGAAATAGACATCTCCGTCGTTGTCATCAATAATAAAATCAGGAATTATTTGATTGTTGGTATCTCTATATGTTGTGTTCCACGCATTACCAGGACGTGGATTTAGTTGTGTAAGGGTTTTAACAGTTCTTTTAAGTAAATCTTGGTCAAGGCCAAGAGCCTTGCCAATCTTATCGTAATGCTTCTTTTTGAAAGCCTCAAAATGGTTTGTGATAATCTCTTTTGCTGCAATAACACTGTCGTCGCAGTTCTCAATTCTGTTGAGTTGGAGCATAAGACACTCTTGAAGAGTTGTTGCTGCAACTCCAGCAGGCTCAAACTCTTTAATCTTGTTGAGAATAACTTCTATCTCTTTAACATCTATATCAATTCCAACCTGAAAAATTAAATCATCAGAGATTGATTGCAATGATCTTCTCAAATAGCCATCATCATCAATGTTGCCTATAATATATTCTGCAATCTTCTCGTCAAAATCTGATAGTTCAATCAACCCAAGTTGGTCAAGCAGATACCCTTGTATTGAACTATCCCCCTGAAAAGGTATATAATCTTTGTATCCCTCGTTATTATCTTTTTCGTATTGCTGGATTTTATAATCAGGTATATCATCTTCTGAGAAATAATCTCCTAACGACAGGTCTTCGTTACTGCCTTCATCTGCATCTTCATTATTTATGGCAAAATCATCTTTCGATGGAGAATTTTCCTCTCCATCGTTTCCTATGATTACTTCATCAAGAGCGGGATTTTCGATAATCTCTTGTTTAATCTTCTCCTCCAACTCCAAATTGTTAAGTTCAACCAAACGTATCAGTTGAATCTGTTGGGGGGTGAGACGCTGTTGAATTCTTAGTTCTAACTGCTGCGTTAATGCCATAAAAACTTCAATAGAAATTATAGTGCGAAGTTAATATATAAAACTGCTACCACCAAGAAACTCCCTTGCCAAAGATGTTGGAGGAATCTCTTTTTCGGGTGTGGGTATAAACATAGTCAAGAAATTTAGCAGACGTTTAGCCTCGTTATACTCTTTTTGGTTCTTACCCACCTGTGCAAGCACTGGAATAGCCTCTCTGCATATAACCGAAAGTTCGTAAAGCAACGAGGTGTTAAACATTGCATCGGCATTCTCCTGATATGGGAAAATCCACTTCTCCTCACCACGTCTGACACTTGGCCATCGGGCAATGGTGCTTTGTGCCGAAGTGCCACGATATTTGGCATCGCGAATAATTCTACGCAACAGACGGTTGTCTGTTGTTGGAATTCTATTGTGGTCGTCAATTGAAATAGAGGTCAATGCCGAAACGTATATCCTATATTTTAATCTATCCTCAATTTGTGCAGTAAGTTGAGGATTTAGTGCGTGAATACCCTCTAATATCAAAATGCTTTGAGGTGTAAGTTTTAACTTTTTGCCATTATAACTTCTTGTGCCACTCTCAAAGTTGTAGGTTGGAATATCAACCTCTTTTCCGTCAAGCAGATCATTTAAATCTCTGTTGAACGCCTCAAGGTCAAGAGCATAAAGCGACTCATAATCGTAATCGCCACTCTCATCGCGAGGAGTATCTTTTCTGTCAACAAAATAGTCGTCTAACGATATGGCGATTGGATGCAAAAGATTGGTTAAAAGTTGAACCGATAATCTCTTTGAGAAAGTTGTCTTGCCCGAAGATGATGGACCAGCAATAAGGATAACCCTGCCACTGCCGTTAAGTTTAAACCTTTCGGCAATATCATCGGCAATACGTGCAATCTGTTTTTCGTGAAGAGCCTCCATAACTTTTATAAGAGTGGGAGCGTGTCCCGAAACAATAGCCTCATTTAAATCTCCTACGTTGCTCAATCGTGCAATATTATTAAATCTGTATTGCTCCTCAAAAGCGGCAAGAAGTTTGTCTTGTCGTGAAACCTCGTTCAGTTCATTGGGATTTGCTTTTGATGGTGGAACAAGAAGAAATCCGTAACTATATTTTACAAACTCAAAAACAGGGATATATCCTGTTGACGGTGTAAGTTCGTATGGGTAGGTATCAATAACATTGTCCAATTTATAATATACTGAGTATGGTGCAGAGATATAGGAGAGAAGTTTTACTTTATCCTCCATACCTGCATCTTTAAATTTTTGCAAAACATCTTTTGTGGGCTCTTCAAATCTTTCGATAGGCATATCCATAGTAACAATCTCACGCATACGCTCGTTAATCATTGTAAGAGTATTCTCTCCGCATTTTTCTGACAAACGACAGAACAACCCTTTTGATATTGAGTGTTCAATATCGAGTTTTGCATTGGGCATAACATCGTGAACTGCTTTGTATAGAATAAAACATAGAGTATGGATATATACCCTCTCTCCATGTGGAGATGTGTAGTCAAAGAACTCAATGTCTTTAGGTTTATATACCCTGAAATTCAAACTCTGTGTTCGGTTATTAACCAAAGCTCCCATAATGCGAGAATTCAACACAATCCCCGACTTGTTGAATATCTCCAACACCGAAGAACCTTTCTCAACTTCAATCTCTTTTCCGTTGTTAATACAGAAAATTTTAATAGTCTCGTTCATCATAGAATTATTTTTTTGCAAAAATGTTAAAAGTTTTGCCTAATTGTATTTTTATTTTAATTTTGTGTCGGTAAAATGCCTAAATGTTTTCGCATTTGTGATGCTAAAATAAGAAAATTATTATAAAAATCAAATAGCAAATGGAATATTCATTTTTTGACTTTCTGCAACTAATAGGTTCGTTAGGTCTGTTTTTGTATGGAATGAAGATGATGAGTGAGGGATTGCAAAAAATTGCAGGAGACAGAATGCGTTCAATCCTCTCGGCAATGACCTCAAATCGCTTCATGGGAGTTTTTACAGGATTATTGATTACAGCATTAATCCAATCTTCATCGGCAACCACAGTTATGGTTGTAAGTTTTGTAAATGCAGGACTCCTATCGTTGGTGCAATCAATTTCAGTGATTATGGGTGCCAACATTGGTACAACACTTACTGCATGGATAATCTCGTTCTTTGGATTTGCCGTTGATATTAGTGTTTTTGCAATACCATTAATTGGTTTGTCAATTCCATTCTTCTTCTCAAGTAAGAGTAATAGACGCTCAATTGGTGAGTTGATACTTGGATTCTCATTCCTGTTTATGGGACTATCTTACTTGAAAAACTCAGTGCCTGATATTAAAAGCAGTCCTGAAATTTTGGCATTCTTGCAAAACTATTCTGATATGGGATATTGGTCAGTACTGATATTCTTCTTTGCAGGAGCAATAATAACTCTTATAGTGCAGTCGTCAAGTGCAACTGTGGCCATCACTTTAATTATGTGTAGTAAAGGCTGGATTCCTTTTGAATTGGCTGCTGCAATGGTGTTGGGTGAAAATATTGGTACTACTATTACTGCAAATATTGCTGCTATATCGGGTAATGTTCAAGCAAAACGAGCCGCATTCTCACACTTTATATTTAATACTTTTGGTGTGGTTTGGATGCTTATAGTATTCTTCCCCTTTGTTCGGATGGTAAATTCGTTAGCCACAGGTATGACTGGTTATTCTCCAAATGAGTTGCAACCATTCATTCATGCTCACCCTGAACTTATTTCGGCAGCAGGAGATGATTCTCCTCTTTCAGAAGCCTATATGACATATCAGACATCGGTATCATACGGATTATCTCTATTCCACACCATTTACAATCTCATTAACGTAAGTATAATGATTTGGTTTGTGAAGGTATATGAGAAGATTGTATGTGCTGTAATAAAACAGAAAAAGAACGGAGAAGAGGAGGAGTTCCAACTCAAATATATCTCAGCAGGTATGTTGTCAACATCTGAGTTGTCGCTTTTACAAGCAAAAAAAGAGATTGAACTTTATAGCGTAAGAACAACTCGTATGTACGGAATGGCACGTGATCTGTTGTTAGAGAAACCCGATAGCGAAGCATTCAATAAACTGTTTAGTCGCATACAAAAATATGAGCAAATAAGCGACAATATGGAGTTGGAGATTGCTCGTTATCTGAACAATGTATCTGACGGACGTTTGAGTTTTGATGGTAAGATGAAGGTAAATGCCATGATGACCGAAACTACCGAGATTGAGAGTATTGGTGATAGTTGTTATAGCATTGCACGTGCTATTCAACGTAAAAACAGCGAGAATATAGTGTTTAACGATTATATATCAGAGCGTATAACTAATATGTTTGCATTGGTGGGTAATGCTCTTGAGAATATGAATACCATTCTCTCAAAAACAGATATAAGTGATGTTGATATAAACAGAACTTACAATATTGAGATGGAGATAAACAACTATCGCAATATGCTACGTAATGCAAATATGGAGAATATTAACAATAAGGTTTATGAATATCGTGCAGGAATCCACTTTATGGATATAATATTGGAGTGCGAGAAACTTGCCGATTATGTTGTTAATGTTATTGATGCAGTGCGTGAAAAACGTTCGCTAAAACAATAGATTGGTTTTAGTCGTTAGATAAAATAAGAGGTTGCAAAAATGCAACCTCTTATTTTTTGTTTCAAAGAAAGTTTTTATTAATCTGATTAGTCCAATTGGACTAACAACTGAAAACTAATTAACAATAACTTTTAGTTTTGCGTATGCTCGTTCTGCTTTTGCAAGAGCCTTCTCCACTGTCTCGTCAAGAGCAAGAATTACTCCAAAACGGCGGTGTCCTTTAACCTCTTGTTTTCCGAATATTCTGATTTGAACGTCTGGCTCAGCGAGTACCTCTTCTAAGTTGTCAAATACAACGTCTGTTGAGTTGCCCTCAACAACTATTGCTTTTGATGCTGATGCTCCGTAGAAACGGATGCCTGGTATTGGCAAACCAAGAATTGCACGTGCGTGAAGTGAGAACTCCGACATATCTTGCGAAATCATTGTAACCATACCTGTGTCGTGTGGGCGAGGAGATACCTCGCTGAATAGAACTTCATCTCCTTTAATAAACAACTCCACTCCAAAGATTCCTCTGCCTCCAAGTGCCGCAGTAACTTTGCCTGCTATATCTTTTGCTGCCTCAATGGCTTTGTCGCTCATTGGTTGAGGTTGCCAACTCTCGCGATAGTCTCCACTAACCTGGTGGTGTCCGATTGGGTTTAGGAAAGTTGTTCCACCTATGTGGCGAACAGTTAATAGAGTAATCTCATAGTCAAACTCAACAAATCCCTCAACAATAACGCGTCCTGCTCCTGCTCGACCACCCTCTTGTGCCTCTTTCCATGCTGGCTCAATATCGGCTTCGCATTTGATTGTGCTTTGTCCGTGTCCCGATGAACTCATAATTGGTTTAACAACACAAGGAATTCCAATCTCCTTTATGGCTGCCTCATACTCCTCTTTTGTTCCTGCAAAGCGGTAAGGCGAGGTCTTTATGCCTAACTCTTCGGCAGCAAGACGTCTGATACCCTCTCTGTTCATTGTAAGTAGGGTTGCATTTGCTGTGGGTATAACATTGTATCCCTCTTTCTCTAACTCAACAAGTGTAGAAGTGGCTATTGCCTCAACTTCTGGAATAATAAAATCGGGTTTCTCTTTTTCGATTATCTCACGAAGTTTTGCTCCGTCTAACATTGAAAGTGTGTAAGAGCGATGTGCAATTTGCATAGCAGGAGCATTGTCGTAGCGGTCTAAGGCAACCACTTCAACGCCGTAGCGTTGCAACTCTATTGCAACCTCTTTGCCTAATTCTCCTGAACCACAGAGAAGAGCCTTGCACCCTTTCTCCGAAAAAATAGTTCCTAATTTAGCCATAATGTAAAATTATTAAATAAGGTTTATATTGTATTTATTGTTTATCTTGGAATCTTTAATACTTGCCCAACACGAATAAGATTTGAGTTAAGTCCGTTGGCACTCTTGAGCCTTGATACACTCACTCCGTATCTCGAAGCAATAGAGCCTAACGTGTCGCCCGATTTAACCTTATGTGATTTTGCAGTGCCTGTTCCGCTTGCCGATGAATAACTCATACCAGCACCTGGTACTTTTAGACTTTTACCTGCACGAATGTTGTTGCTTTTCAAACCGTTTAACTCTTTAAGTTTAGTAACGGTTGTATGGTATTTACGTGCAATGGTAGAGAGTGACTCCCCATTGCGAATTTTATGATAGCCATACTCCAACTTTGCTGGCTCAATAGTTTTTTGTCTTGCAAAATACTCTTGTCGGTATTTGCTTATGGAGTCTTGTGAATTTATATATGCGTATGTTAATTGAACTGGAAGTCTTAAATGATATGGCTTTATATTGCCTGGAATAATATCGTTGCGATATTGGGGATTGAGTTCTCGCAACATATCAATGGGGGTGTTTAATACGGCAGAGATCTGTTGCAGGTTGATTCTTTCGTTAATAACAATAGTGTCTGTTGCCAAAGGAATTTCGGCAGCAACGGGGCAGATGTTATGCTCTTCGTAATAGTTCATAATATAGTTGGCTGCTATGAAAGCAGGAACATAACCTCTTGTCTCGCGAGGCAGATGATGATAGATGCCCCAGAAGTCGCGTTTGCCTCCTGAACGAACAATTGCCTTATTCACATTTCCTGGTCCGCAGTTGTAGGCTGCAATTGCAAGGCTCCAGTCGTTGTAAATGTTGTATAGGTCTTTTAGATATTTAACTGCTGCCTCAGATGATTTTATTGGCGAGCGTCGCTCATCAACCAGTGAGTTTACCTCCAACCCCAAAGATTTGGCAGTCTTAGGCATTATTTGCCATAATCCTGATGCTCCAACACGCGATACTGCATTAGGTCGTAGAGCCGACTCAATAACTGGCATATATTTCAATTCAAGAGGAAGCCCCTCTTTCTCCAATGCCTCTTCAAAGATAGGGAAGTAGTAATTACCGAAACCTAACATCGACTCTACAAGTTTTCTTCTCTTCTCGGCATATAGCGAGATATATTGCTTGATTATGCTGTTGTATGGCATATCAATAAGTGTGGGTAATTTTGATAATCGGTCAATATATACCGAGTCGGGGAAATCAACATTTTGGGAACTTGTTATGCAGGAACTGTCAATGTTGGTAAATTTTTGCAGATACCAATTTGAAAGGATTGAGTCATTTTCACTCTCAAGACTCTCTATGATAACCATATTGTTATCGCTTATGGTATCTTTCAGGGTTACCACGCTTAACGAATCAACACTCTGGGCAAGTGCTGGGCTGAGCATTGTTGAAATAAGTATAAATGTGATAAATATTTTTTTTCTCATAACTTATATTTAAAAAACGAGTGAACATTGAAACCCTAAAACTGCTGGTGTTTTAACCGTAGGCTCCAAAACCGCAGGGGAGAGTTTCATCGACACATCGGGCGAAATGTCAAAGGTGTATAGTTGTGCATCAACATAAGCGTCAATCATTGCAAGACCATACACTGCCAACATTCCTACAATACATAAGTCTCTATTTCTTCTGTAAAAATCTTTTTTGTTTTTCAGAGAGTTGCGAATCCAGTCAATATTGTTCTCAATCCACTCTTTGTTGTTCCTGTATGAGTAGGGTAGGAAATTTATATAACTATTTGCATTGGGATCGTTGCTGTAAGCATCGCGGTATGCATTGGAGTAGTCGGTGTAATATCTGTTGTTAAACGATATTCCGTATGCCAGTCCCATAAAGCCTCCAATGACAATGGGTAGTTTCCAATATTTTCTGTTATAAATCTGTCCTGCACCTGGCATTAAGGCTGAGTACCATACAGCCTTTGTGGGATTTGGAATGAAAACCTCGCTTGAATCAACAGCAATAACCTCAATATCAGAGGTGTCAATCTCCATTACAATATCATTAGCATCCAAAAACAGAGTGTCGTTCTCAATAGAGGGGCCTTTGATGAACTCTAACCCTTTGTCGCTCTCCTGAGCATAGGTATTGCACACAAAAAGCATCAGCAACAAAATAGTTGCAGTTAACAACAGACTTTTTATGTTAATACATTTAATCACCTCTGCCAGTAAATAATTTAACTCTCAGTTGCAATTTTGCTGAGTAACTCTTTAATTCTCTCAAACTCCTTCTCATCTTTAAAGGGGATAGAGATTTTTCCCTTGCCAGAGTTGTCGCAAACAATCTTAACTCGAGTTTTAAATATTGAGATAAGTTCTCGCTTGTATGCCTCGTACTCTGTGTTGTTATTCTTTGCAGGTTTTGAGACTGCCTCTTTCTCTGAGGTAATCTCTTTTGCTCTCTCCTCAACCTTTCTCACTGAGTAGCCGTTAAGTTTTATCTCTTCGTAAAGTTTGAGTTGAAGCGAAGCGTTATCTACTGCAAGCAAAGCACGGGCGTGTCCCATGTCAATAACCTTGTTCTTCAATCCCAATTGAATTTCGGCAGGGAGTTTTAATAGTCGTAAGTAGTTTGCTATTGTTGTTCTCTTCTTGCCAATTCTCTCGCTTAGTTTCTCTTGGGTAAGATTGTACTGCTCAATAAGTTTCTGGAATGTTAAAGCAATCTCCACTGCATTTAAATCCTCGCGTTGGATATTCTCAATAAGAGCCATCTCCATAACGGTCTCATCCTCAACAGTGCGGACGTATGCTGGCATACTCTTCAACCCTGCAAGTTTGGCAGCACGATACCTGCGTTCTCCTGCAATAATCTGGTATGAGCCATTGCCCATTTTGCGTAGCGATACAGGTTGTATAATGCCCAACTCTTTTATTGATGTGGCAAGTTCGTTGAGTGCCTCTTCATCAAACTCGGTACGAGGTTGATCGGGGTTTGGATTTATAAGATCAATGTCTATTTCGTTAATAGATGAAGAGCCAGATGTCTTAATCTCATCCATTGTGATAAGAGCATCTAATCCTCTTCCAAGAGCATTACGTTTTATCATAACAGTTCTATATTATTCTTTGTCAATAATCTCTTTGGCAAGTTGCATATAGTTTAACGCTCCACGTGAATCAGGATCGTAAAGCAAAACAGGCAATCCATGACTTGGTGCTTCGCTTAGTCTGATGTTACGCTGGATGGCTGTCTTGAATACCATATCGCCAAAGTGTTGTTTGAGTTCATCAAAAATCTGATTAGCCAGGCGGAGGCGAGAGTCGTACATTGTCAACAAGAATCCCTCTATCTCCAACTGAGGATTGAGTTTTGATTTGATAATCTTGATTGTGTTCAAAAGTTTGCTGATACCTTCAAGTGCAAAATACTCTGCCTGAACAGGTATTATAACACTGTCTGCCGCAGTGAGCGAATTCACTGTTATAAGCCCCAGTGAGGGTGAACAGTCAATCAATATGTAGTCATAATCCTCCTTTACTTCGGCAAGTTGCTTTTCGAGCATCCTCTCACGATTTTCCATATTCAATAGTTCCAACTCAGCACCAACAAGGTCAATGCGTGAAGGAATGACATACATATTTCTAACGCAACTATCAACAATTGCTTCAGAAGCACTCTGAGTTCCAATTAAACATTCGTATGTTGATATATTACACTCCTTTGCGTTGATACCTACACCCGAAGTGGCATTTGCCTGAGGATCGGCATCAATCATCAATACTCGTTTATCAAGAGCGGCAAGCGATGTTGCCAAATTTATAGAGGTAGTAGTCTTTCCTACTCCTCCCTTTTGATTTGCTATTGCAATTATTTTTCCCATAGTTCGGTTATTACGATTTACAAAATAAGCAAATTTTATCAAAAACTACCTTCTTAAATTTGAATAATCTGCCTAAATTGTTGATAAGTTTTTTGCGATAACGGCAAATAGGTCTTAAAATAGGAGTTTTTAATAATTTATGACGTGAGTTATAGATAATAAATGTTAACAGAGACAAGCAATTAGAACTAAAAAAAATAATAGGATATGAAAACTAAAAACTTTTTATTACCTTTGCAAAACAGAAAATGAAGTTTTGGATTTTAAAATATCCAACAACTAACACTAAAAACTAATAACTTAAAATGTATCGATCCATATTCTTTGTGTATCGTGAATGACAAAGGCACCATATAAGTCATACACGAGTTTTTTATAAGTCTGGTCAATTAAACCCAAATTTGACATAGATGATTGTTTAATTTAAATTTTAATTTATGGGTCTGATTTTTTTATATCTATTTGGTGCATTATCAATATCATTTCTTTGTTCAATATTAGAGGCAGTTTTGTTGTCAACTCCTATGTCGTATATATCAATGAAAGAGGAGGAGGGAAGCAAAACAGCAAAACTTCTTAAAAAGTATAAAACCGAAATTGACGGTCCAGTAGCCGCCATTCTCTCATTAAACACAATAGCCCACACAATAGGTGCAGCAGGTGTAGGTGCCGAAGCAGGAAAGGTGTTTGGCGAAGAGTATTTTGGTGTAATCTCTGCAATTCTTACAATTCTTATTCTGGTATTCTCTGAAATTATACCAAAAACCATTGGTGCAAATAGTTGGAGAGCATTGGCAATACCATCTACCAAAATAATTAAAGTGTTGATTGTAATTACATATCCCTTTGTAAAACTATCAGAGTTTATAACAAAAATATTTGATAGAGGCGAACAGACAACAGTTAGCCGTGAAGAGGTATCGGCTATGGTAAACGTTGGTGTAGAGGAGGGAGTATTCCAAGTAAAAGAGAAAAAAATTATACAAAACTTCATAAAACTCGACAGCGTTTTGGCAGAGGATATTATGACACCCAATCTGGTGGTGGAGAGTGTTCCTGAAACAATGACTGTAAAAGAGTTTTATGCTCTAAAAGATTTGTCGCACTCACGTATTCCTGTGTATAAAGATAATCGCGACTATATAACAGGTTATATATTACGTGCAACCGTATTGGAACGTTTGGCTGAGGATAAGTTTAATATTAAACTCTCTGATATAATGCGTCCAATGCTATCGTTTGGAGAAGAGACCTCAGTGTCGGAGATATGGGAAAAGATGCTTGAGAGTAAAGAACATATCTCAGTAATTACCGATGAATACGGATGTATGCGAGGATTGGTAACAATGGAAGATGTAATTGAGACAATGCTCGGTGTTGAGATTGTTGATGAATATGACAAGACTGAGGATATGCAAGAACTTGCTAGGGAACGTTGGCAAAAGATGAGTCAGCAACGAGCAGCGAAAATAGCATCAAAAACTAAAAATAAAACTGAATAAAAGAGGACAGTGTGTCATAATTAATAAACTACTGTGTTGTTTTCAATATTAGGGCTCAGTCATGTACTTCTTGTACACTTCCTTCGCCCTAAATTTCAACGCCTTGTATTTTATCAATTCTTACATACCTTAAGAGGCTGAGCCAAAAAATGCATTTTGACACAGCCTCTTTTTTTTACCAATAGAGATAAATTGCTATGAACAAAATAATACGTGAGGCAACAAAACAAGATTCTGACACTATTGCTAAAGTGCTGCTACTTGCTATAGGTGTAGATATAGAGCGGTTATCGGAACATACCTCTCCCTTTAATTATGAGTTGGTTAAAGCATTGGCAGAACGAGAGGATAGCCAGTATTCTTACAAAAACTGCTATGTGTGCGAGGTTGACGGTAAAGTAGCAGGTGCAATATGTAGTTACGATGGAGCAAGACTCTATGAGTTGCGTGAGGCACTTTTTCAGGAACTTGAAAAACGAGGCACACAACTTGGTAAGAAGATAACCGATGAGTGCGAAAGCGGAGAGTTATACATTGATTCTCTTGCCGTTTTTAAGGAGTACAGAGGGCAAGGAATTGCAAAGGCGTTAATAGCAAGAGTAGAGGAGAAGTCGCAACTCCTCAATATCCCAACATTAGGACTATTGGTAGATAACGAGAACCCAAATGCAGCAAAACTCTACACCTCATTAGGTTTTGTCCCAGTAAATATTCGTGAGTTCTTAGGGATACCTATGACGCATATGCAAAAGTCAGTAAGAAAAATATTATAAGTTTGGAGACTAGAGGGGTAGATGTTCTGTAATTTTTCTATTTCTTTGATACATTAAAAAATAATTTATATATTTGTAATATAAAATATTTGCGGTGGCAAATTAGAAATATAACATAAAAAGGTGTTATTGAAATTGTCTTCTAAAGTCAAACTTCGCAACTTTGATAAATAGCAGGAAGATGATGACAGTAGCACCACACTTAATGTGTATAAGAAAAATATACATATAGATAGGTGTGGGCTCCTGTTTTATCGTGCTATTGGGTAATGCGAAGACCTGACTTTAAGATAAAACAAAGAAATTCCCACACCTTATTTATTTTCAAAAGTCTGTTTGGGGAATTTACAGATAGTGTAATAAAATGAAAAAAATTATTTTCTTTCTGCTATTTGTAATAGCAGGTATTGAAGTTGCTGTAGCTCAAAATTATCAAGAGGTCCTCTATTTGAAAGATGGAAGCGTTATACGAGGAGTGATAATTGAACAAATCCCAAATAAGAGTGTGAAAATTCAAACATCAGATGGCAGCATATATGTATATGAATCTTCTAATGTTGAGAAAATAACAAAAGAGAGTAACTCTTATTCAAAAAGTGTAAGAAGAGAGAAAACTAAAAATGTATTGCTTCCTCAGGGAAATGATCTGGATATTATTAAATATGAATGTGCAACAAAACCTATATATAAGGGTTGTTTAGATTTGGGGTATGCGATTGGCGTAGGAAAGTATACACGTGATAGATTTTTTATATCATTAAGTAGTGGAGTACAAATAGTGCCTCATTTCTATGTGGGTGTTGGACTGGGACTTAATATCTATACTCGCCCAAAAAATAGAAATAGTCAAATTGATGAATTATTAAATTCTAATATCCCAAAAGACTTTAAATTCACAAAAATTATTGGAGCACCACTATTTTTAGATTTACGGACAACCTTCCTAAAAAAGAAGAATTCTCCGTTTTTGGAATTTAGGGTTGGATATACTTTTGGTATGATGAGAGGAGTTTATGCTTTACCTATATTCGGAGCCCGTTTTGAACTAGAAAATAAAATTGGTACGTTTGTAGGTTTTGGGTATGAATATCAAGGGTGTACTCTAAGAAAAGAAAGTTTATTTATTTATGGTTCTGATGGAAATATTATCGCAGAGAGTTTTAGTGCTGTCTCAAGTTATAATTGTGGAGGTTTAAGATTGTCTTTTGGAATTGATTTTTAGAAAGATAAAGTTGTTTTATAAAGAATACTTAAGATTATATTCTGAGACTTTATTTCTTTAAATTTTTCTTGTTTTAATAATCATCTATCCGCAACCTCTTCCAGAACTTTCATTTGTTGAATGGCTATTTGGTTTAGTTTTATAAGCCTTTCTCGTTGAGAAAGCCCTTCGTCAATAAAAAAGGCATTTAAACTCTCCATATTTGAAAGACAAATTATCCACTTTTGGGGAGAAAGTGTAAATGCGTTTAAACCTGCTTCTCTTTTAACCCCCTCGAATTCGAAGGGGTTGAACTGAGGATTATATAAACTTTCCCAAACCTAAATCTTCAATAGTATTCCTATTCCGCATCCAATTACCAATAACCGCAGTTGGATCATCACTCTTATGTTTTGCTATGTCCGTTAAGGAGATATATTCATTTTCGTTTACCATATTACGGTTACATTGGTATTCTGAATGATAATCTTTGCCATAATGTATATTTACAGATAAAGTATGTTATGCGGAAATAGGAATAATTTTTGAGATACCTAATAACTTAGTATAAGTTAAGTTATGTAGATAATATTTCATACGTGAATATGAAAAAGTAGATATTAGAATTAAATGAAATTAGCTTTGATAAATATTCAAGCAAACTTGATGTTATTTTGCTCGCTTATTCGTATTTTTGCAGAGAATAAACTATGGCGAATATAGTTTCGCTTGTTTATTGTTACTTTTATATGCTTTTGAGTTATAAAAATAGTGGTGTGATTGAGGCTGGTTGCGATGAGGCAGGGCGTGGGTGTCTTGCTGGGCCAGTTTTTGCGGCGACAGTAATTTTGCCTCCCAACTTTGAACACGAACTGATAAGTGACTCTAAAAAGTTGTCGGAGAGGATGCGTTACGAACTTCGCCCCATTATTGAGGAGAGTGCCATAGCATGGGCTGTGGGTGTGGTAACTGCTGAGGAGATTGATAAAATTAATATTCTTAATGCCTCTATTCTTGCTATGCATAGAGCATTGGAGCAACTAAAGGTGCAACCTGAATATATTCTTGTTGACGGTAACAGATTTAAGCCATACGGCAAAACACCATTCTCATGCGAGGTAAAGGGTGATGGCAGATTTTTGTCTATTGCTGCTGCATCTATTCTTGCAAAGACCTATCGCGATGACTATATGAATGACATTGCAAAGGAGTATCCTCAATATGGATGGTGTGAGAATAAAGGTTACCCCACCAAAGCACACCGCAATGCAATCAGAGAGTTTGGTATTACACCGCATCATCGCAAATCATTTCAGTTGCTCGATTGTCAACTGACACTATTTTAATGTAATGAGTTATGTTTTTATCGGAATTAAATACTGGGGAGTCTGCCATAATATTAAAGGTTAAGGGACACGGAGGTTTCCGCCGTAGGATTATGGAGATGGGATTTGTACGCAACAAGCGAGTAAAAGTGTTGCTTAATGCTCCTTTGCAGGATCCTATCAAATACGAAATTATGGGATATGAAATTTCGTTACGCCGTAGCGAGGCCTCTATGATTGAGGTGATAACCGAAGAGGAGGCAAAGAGTCTTATCTCTGCTGACAAGGCAACTGCTACCTACTCAAAAGATAGTATAGAGGAGGTTATCACTCAACGAAACAGAGAGATTAATGTAGCCATAGTGGGTAATCCCAATAGTGGTAAGACTTCACTCTTTAATGCAATCTCGGGCAGTCACGAGCATGTAGGTAATTATAGCGGTGTTACAGTTGATGCAAAAAAAGGTGAGTGCCGTTATCGTGGTTACAACTTTATCATAACCGACCTGCCTGGAACATACGCTCTCTCGGCATATACTCCTGAGGAGCGTTATGTAAGAGAGCATCTACAAAACGAGTCGCCCGATGTTGTTATAAATACTGTTGTTGCATCAAATCTTGAACGTAATCTCTACCTTACAACCGAGTTGATTGATATGGATGAGAAGATTGTTGTGTCGCTCAATATGTTTGATGAACTCGAACGTAGCGGAGCAGTTCTCGATTACAATCAGTTGGGAGATTTGTTAGGAGTGCCAATGGTGCCTGTATCTACAAAAAGTGGTAAGGGCATTGAGTGGCTCTTAGATACTGTTATAGATGTGTATGAGAATACCAACCCCCAAATGCGACATATACATATTAACAACGGAAGTATAATTGAGGAGGGGTTGTCAAAGGTAAAGGAGGCTTTGAAACGCAATAGCGAGCAACTGCCCAAATACTTTCCACCACGTTACTACGCCTTAAAGTTGTTAGAACGTGATGCAGGCGTAGAGGCTCAACTTAGTGGTTGTGCTTCTTATAAAGAGTGGATTGAGATTAGAGACCACGAGGTAAAGCATATAGAGCGAGATTTAAAAGAGGATATTGAGGGTGCATTAACTAATCAGAAATATGGATTTATCTCTGGTGCATTAAAGGAGTGTTTTACACCAGGTAAAAACGATGGAGTTTTGGTTACCCGAATAATAGACACTCTTGTAACTCATAAACTATGGGGATTTCCTATCTTCTTCCTGCTAATGTTTTTAATGTTCTACTGCACATTCAGTCTTGGTGCATATCCGCAAGAGTGGATTGAGGCAGGTGTTGAGTGGTTGAGTGGTTTTGTTGGTAACTTTATGCCCGAAGGTATATTAAAGGCTCTTATTACCGATGGAATAATAGGTGGTGTGGGAAGTGTGATAGTATTCTTGCCTAACATTATGATTCTCTATCTCTTTATCTCGTTTATGGAGGACTCGGGATATTTGGCCCGAGCCGCCTTTATTATGGATAAGATAATGCACAAGATAGGATTGCATGGTAAATCGTTCATTCCTCTTGTAATGGGGTTTGGTTGTAACGTTCCAGCCATTATGGCAACACGTACAATTGAGAGTCACTCTTCACGCCTCATTACAATTATGATTTCGCCTTTCATTTCGTGCAGTGCAAGACTTCCAATATTTATACTCTTTATAGGTACATTCTTCCCAAACAATGCGGGGTTGGTTCTCTTCCTGTTTTACATTGGCGGAATATTGATGGCTGTTGTAACATCAAAACTACTTCGCCGATTTATGTTTAAAAAAGATGATACCCCATTTGTAATGGAGTTGCCACCATATAGAGTACCCTCGTTATCAACAACCGTTAGCCATATGTGGGATAAGTGCAAGCAATATCTCAAAAAAATGGGAGGGCTTATTCTTATTGCATCAATCGTTATCTGGTTCTTGAGTTATTTTCCACATGGAGAGAAGAGTAATGGTGAGCCTCAATCCTCATATATGGAGCAGTTAGGTAAAGTTTGTGAGCCAGTGATGGAGCCTCTCGGTATGGACTGGAAGGCATCAGTAGCGGTACTTTCAGGATTACCTGCAAAAGAGATTGTTGTCAGTACGTTAGGTGTGTTGTATGCCGAAGAGGATGGCGAGGAGTTAAGCGAAGGGGCGTTGTCAAAAAAACTTGCTTCGGGGGGAGCGTTCAACACCGCATCTGCTCTCTCTTTTCTGGTGTTTATACTCCTATATTTCCCCTGTATAGCAACTGTTATAGCAATTAAGAACGAGAGTAACTGGAAGTGGGCAACCATCTCGGTACTCTACAATACCGCAGTTGCATGGCTGTTTGCCTTTATAACATATCGTATTGCACTAATGTTTATCTAAGTATGGGAACACAGGAGATAATAGTTGCAGCAATAGGTGTAGTGGTGGTGGCATATTTAGTGCGTCGCATCTATTGTATGATAACAAAAAAAGATTTTACAGCGTGTCATGGATGTGAAAAAAATTGCCCATTAAAAAAGGCTAAGAAGGAGGCTAAGAAGTGATGATATTACAATGCTTGATAATATTTGCTTGTCTTGCTGTTGGCGAGTTGATAGTTATGTTTACGGGAATTAAATTCCCATCGAGCATAATAGGGATGATACTACTCTGTGCATTGCTGAAAATTGGAGTGGTCAAGTACGAAAATATTAAGGGAGTGGCAAACTTCCTGATATCAAATATGGGATTCTTCTTTATCCCGCCAGGAATTGCTCTAATGCTCTACTTTGATATTATTGAGGCTCAATTCTGGCCAATATTTGTATCGGCATTAGTAAGCACCATAATAGTAATAGCCGTAACAGGTTGGGTATATCAACTCTCAAACAGAAAACGAAATGGATAACACTTTTGTACTTCTTGCTCTGACCTTTGCCGTATATTACCTTGCAACCATTATCCGTAAAAAGACAGATATAATACTGCTAAACCCAATACTTATAACCATTGCGGTGATGATATGCTATTTGAAGTTTGCAGATATTAGTTACACCACCTATAACGAAAGTGGAAAATATATTGAGTTCTGGTTAAAACCCGCCATTGTGGCATTGGGAGTTCCTCTATATAAACACCTCGACTCCATAAAACAGCACTTCATTCCTATCTTTCTCTCTCAATTGGCAGGATCTATTGTTGGAATAGTGTCGGTTGTAGCAATAGCCGACCTTATGGGAGCAACCAATGAGGTTATAATTTCACTTGCACCAAAGTCGGTAACAACGCCAATAGCAATAGAGATATCATCTGCTCTTGGGGGTATAGAGTCGCTAACCGCAGCAGTTGTAGTGTGCGTAGGTATTTTAGGAGCGATAATAGGATACAGAACAATGTCTATAATAAAACTCAACGATGATATATCAAAGGGGTTGGCAATGGGAACAGCCTCTCATGCAGTTGGCACAGCAGCCTCAATGGAGGTTAGCCCCATTCATGGAGTATATGCAACCTTAGGCCTTATAATAAACGGTGTGTTGACTTCGTTGTTTGCACCAATTATATTACGTATTATGGGCTACCTATAACGGTTTGCCATAATTAACAAACTACTGTGTTGTTTTCAGTATTAGGGCTCAGTCATGTACCTCTTGTACACTCCTTTCGCCCTAAACTTCAACGCCTTGTATTTTATCAATTCTTGCAAACCTTTAATGGTTTACCATAATTAACAAACCTATTTGGGTAACTAAAATAAACAGACAAGGGATGCTAATAGCACCCCTTGTCTGTTGTAAAATATTAAAACTAAAATTGCTTATCTGCTTTATCCATACGTAGTTGATGTTTAATGTATCGGCGAATAGTCCTATATTTAGGGTGTATTGCAAAGGTGGGGCGTAGCGAACTCTCTCGCAACATATATATCATCAATGTTCCCAATCCAACAAGAATAAGCCATCCAAATATCTCTTTCATACTAACGGCAATAGCCTGAATTTGCACAATGCCGTAGAGTTCTCCAAGCGAGAAGTTCTTTGCCAAAACATTAACATTATCAATCTCGCTACCGAGTAACATACTATTCTTGCATACCAATACTTTAAACAAGCGTCCAACAATTGCCTCGCCAAAAGCACTCGCTATGGCAGCACTAAAGAAGCCTTGAATTGATACAGCCTGAAAAAAGTTGGTAAATGGTATTAACGAGAGGGCTGTAAGCAGAGTGATTGAGAGTATTACAAACCCAATGCTTCGTGCCAATATTGGCAATATAAGAGCCTCTTTAGGGAGATTAAAATCAACTACAAAGTAGAATAAAATCAGATACAAAACCAAGAATGAGAAACCAATAGTTGTCATAGTTTTGTATCTCCATTTGCGGATAGCAAATGTTCTCCAAGAGAAGAATGCTCCTATTGCAATACCCGCCAATGCCCATAGTTTCATTGATGCAATGTTAAGTGTATCATAGTGAAGTATCACTCCCATATACATCTCCTCTAACACGCGTGATGGGGCGTTAAGAGTTGATATTACAAGATATATAATAAGAGAATAGTAGAGAGGTTTATATCTCCACGTTTTAAGTTCGTAAAAGGGGTGGCGAATAAATGATGAACGCCAAAGATTAAGCACCAATGTAACAATAGCGGTAATAAGAGCCGTCCATATTACAGGAGAGTTAAACCAGTCGTAGAAGTCGCCATATACCATTATAAACACTAACGATAATGCAACTGTACACCACAACAATATGCCCACCCAATCAATGCCAAAAAGTGGAAGTTTTGGAAGTGTTCTAATAGTACGGAATATAATTATAGTGGTAATTATAACTATCAAAAAGAGTCCTATAACCAAAAGATACATATACTCCCATTTGGCAAAGAAAGCGGTGTATATGGTGGTAATTCCTCCAATCTCAATCATGCCCTGCACAAGTAACTCAATGTAGCAGAAGAATACCGACAAATCGCGTTTTGGAGTGAGCCATAACTGAATGGCGGAGTTGCACCCAAACGTACCCCACATTCTAAATA
>JAFQBL010000087.1 GCA_017416695.1 Bacteroidales bacterium
GAAAAGAAATGGACTCAACCTATACAAAATTGGGGGTTGATTATGAATCAATTTATTCTTATATTTGAAAACAGAATTCAGATATAAAGGGGGTATCTGAATCCTGTTTTCTCATTTACACAATCTATTGGACACTGCCTAGCAAGGAGAGGAGGTTTGCCTTAAACAAACCCCCTCTCTCTTATATATAATAATCAACGTTAAGATATTGCTCTATCAAAACATATAAGAATGAATCTATTTCTTGTAGTGTCTATGAATATGCGAATGTCTGTGCGATATTTTACCGCTCTTTCTGGTTGCGTTTAATCCAATTATAGTAAAATATATACCTATAATTATAAACGGAATACTCAATATTTGTCCCATATTCATGCCAACTCTCTCCATCAACTCAATCTCAAACATCTCTTGAGGAAGTTTCAAGAACTCTATCGCAAATCTTGAACCGAATACCCATAAGAAGAAAACTCCAAATAATAAACCTCGTTTATCTCCTGCACCTCTTTTCCAATACATAAACATCAACGTAACAAAGAGGGCAAAGTATGATAGAGCCTCATATATTTGAGTAGGGTGTGATGTTGGAGAATATTGAGGTGCTGCTCCATTTTGCCACTCCGATATATTAGTAATAAAATTAAATCCCCATGGCATTGTAGTTTGAGTACCATAAATCTCGTGATTCATTAAATTACCAAATCGTATCATTGACGCAACCAAAGCAATAGGTATAACTAATCGGTCAAACACCCAAAGAGCATTTCTGTGAGTAACCTTTTTAGCATATATCAGTACTGCAATAATAATTGCTATTGTACCACCATGACTTGCCAATCCACCTTCCCAAATCTTAAATATCTCAATAGGATTACTGCTGTAATAGTCCCAGTCATAAAAGAAACAGTGACCTAATCTTGCACCAATAATAGTTGCAACTATAACATACACAAAAAGTTTGTCGCACCAATCATCAGGTGCTTTGTCGTTCTTGAATATTTTAGCCTCAATATAATAACCAACTAAAAAACCTATGGCAAAAAGCAAACCATACCATCTTATCTCAAGAGGTCCTAAAGAGAATATGGCAGGGTTAGCATTCCAAACAACAGAACTAAGCATCGTGATATTTTATTAAATTAAACCAAATGTGAAATCCACTCTTCTCTATCGCCAGGCAATAAATCTATAACAGGCACTTCGGGCATAGTATAGCAACCAGGTTGTTGACGGAATGTTGCACGAGCAGCATTAACCAACATTTGTGCAGTAAGAGCAGGGTTGTTAATCTTCATATTAAATTCAAAAAGTTGGTTTTGGGTTTTACCCGATACACCCTTGCGGCACATCATAACACCATGTCCCATATCCAATAGGTTATCAACACACTCAACCTGCATAACGTGAGTCTCATCATTAACAAAGTATGCGTCTGCCTTAATTGCTTTTGCAACCTCCTCAAACTTATAACCCTCTTCAACTTCAATATACACCATTCTTCTGTGAATACCAGTACCAACGGGAATTGTCATTGAAAGAGCGGCTTTAACACCCTCTATTGCTTTAACAGCAACTGTGTGCCCCATACTCATACCTGGTCCAAAGTTAGTGTAAGTAATACCTTTAGGAGCAGCAGCCTCCATTAGAGTACGTACAACAGAGTCGCTACCTGGATCCCAGCCAGCCGATATTATAGCCACAGCACCACTCTCTTTTGCAACCTTATCGAGGTTTGCTCTTAGTGAGGTAATCCCAGAGTGAATATCAAAACTATCGGCAGTGTTAATACACATAGCCAATATTTCTTTTGCGTACTCCTCAACCTTACGGGTTGGTGTGGCAAGAATAGCAACATCTACCTTTTCAAGCTCTTTAATGTTACTAACTACTTTATATTTTTTTATCTCTTCAGGAATATCACAAACATTACGTCTAACAATTCCTGCAACTTCCATATCGCACGAAGCCTCAATGGCATCAATCGTGAATTTCCCAATATTTCCGTAGCCAACAACGGCAACTCTCATCTTTTTCATATTTATAATTAATTTTTTGACACACAAAAATAATATATTGTCGCTAAAAATAATAGAAATTAAATATTTTTAAATAAACTCTTAATATAATACCTATACTGCAATCCATTTTTTAGCATCATCCAATGCTATACCTCTCTTTTGACAATAAACATTACGTTGATTTTCATCAATAGTCAAGGTAAAATATCTTGCATTCGGGTTGGCAATCATAAAACCACATACCGAAGCACTTGGATACATAGCACCATTCTCTGTAACCTCAATGCCCAATTTGTCAAAAGCAATAAAATTTTTCATTTCAAACATAAGAGACTGGTCGGGCAGAGCGGGGTAGCCTATTGCAGGTCTAATACCTCTGCAATTACCCTTAATTATATCGGCTACGTTCTTTTCTTCGTTTGAATAACCCCACATATCGGTTCTTACAAGGTAGTGAGTATATGCAGCAGCAGCCTCTGCTAAGCGGTCTGCAATAGATTGCAGGAGTACCGATTTGTAATCATCTCCGTTACTCTTCAAATACTCTATATATGATTGAATATCTCTTCCAACAGTAACAGCAAAAGTTGCAATATAATCAACCTTATCACTCTCTTCGGGTAAAATAAAATCAGAAAGAGCAAGGTATCCACCATCATTATTATCTCTCTTCTTTTGTTGGCGTAAGGTTGGAATTATAATATCATTATCACTCTTAATAATAATGCTATTATCTTTTGAATTTGCTTTGAAGAACGATACAGATGCTTTAATCTTAGGATTTAGTTTGTCACAAACCTCCTTTATTACTCTTAAACACTCTTTGTGTAGTTGCATTGCCTCCGATGCCTCTTTCCTCTCTTCTACGGCTAAAGATGCAAGCCACGATGCTTTGCAGTGGTCGCAACCATTAAGGTATGCAACTGAAGCAAACTTACCACTCAGTTTCCAAACATTAAAAAGTTGTCCCCAATTAATAAAATCAATAAGATCTCTTATTTCAAAAGATAAATTAATCTCTTTGTTCAATACCTTAGGAGTAGTAGGAGTATATCCGTTACAGCAACTCATATCTCTTAATCCTTCGGCAACAGACAAAGGAACAGTATCTTCGCATTTTGTACTCTCTCTCAAAAAGTGTTGTCGCTCTTTAATCTCATTAATATAACTATCTCTAATCTTGTTATTAGTCAGTTTTGCAGCAATAATTGGGTCTTGCGAAGCATCCCTAACATACACAACAACACCACTATAAAGAGGAGCAATTTTAACAGCAGTATGCAACTCCGATGTTGTTGCTCCACCAATTAACAGAGGAATGTCCAATCCTCTATTTTCAAGTTCTCTGGCAATATTGCACATCTCGTTAAGCGAAGGTGTAATAAGACCGCTAACACCAATAATATCAGCACCAACCTCAATCGCTTTATCAATAATAGTCTCGGCTGTTACCATAACACCAAGATCAATAACCTCATAATTATTGCAGCCCAAAATAACGGAAACTATATTCTTCCCAATATCATGAACATCGCCCTTAACAGTAGCCAAAACAATCTTGCCAGCACTCTTAAGCGAAGACCTATTTTCGCTTTTAATATAAGGTTGAAGAATTTCAACAGCACACTTCATTGTTCTGGCACTCTTAACCACTTGAGGTAAAAACATCTTACCTTCACCAAACAGAGAACCAACTCTATTCATACCATCCATAAGAGGGCCTTCAATAATTGCAACAGCCGAGCCATATTGAGTTAAAGCCTCATTGATATCGCTTTCCAAATTGTCGCTATTGCCCCTAACAAGGGCATTGCATAATCTCTCAGCAACAGTTAGGTTTTCATTTGGTATAGTTGGTGAGGCACTACTTACAATCTTAACCTCTTTAACGCTCTCTGCAATCTCAATCAAACGCTCAGTTGCATCATCTCTTCTGTTAAGAATAACATCCTCAACAGCCTCTAAAATGTTCTCTGGAATATCGTTATAGTTTACACTCGTTGCAGGGTTAAGGATAGCCATATCCATACCGGCATTGATGGCATGATATAGGAACACTGAGTGCATAACCTCCCTAATGTAATTGTTTCCTCTGAACGAGAAAGAAAGGTTACTTACGCCACCACTGACTTTTGCGTGAGGTAGATTTGATTTTATCCAGCGAGTAGCCTCAATAAAATCCTTTGCATAATTCTTATGTTCATCAATACCTGTTGCAACAGCCAAAATATTGGGGTCAAAAATAATATCCTCTGCAGCAAAGTTGCACTCAGTTGTCAATATATCGTATGCTCTTTTGCAAACAGCAATTTTACGATCAAAAGTATCGGCTTGCCCCTCTTCATCAAATGCCATAACCACAACAGCCGCACCCATATCTCTAATACGTTTAGCCCTCTCCATGAATATATCTTCTCCCTCTTTAAGGCTTATTGAGTTTACAATGGCTTTGCCCTGAATGTTTTTTAGTCCAGCCTCAATAACCTCCCAATCCGAAGAGTCAATCATAAATGGAACTCTGCAAATTTCAGGTTCTGCGGCAAGAAGTCTGAGGAAGGTTGTCATCTCCTCTCTGGCATTTAACATGCCATCGTCCATATTGATATCAATAATTTGGGCACCATCATTAACCTGTTTAAGAGCAATAGAGAGTGCTTCGCTGTAACTCTTCTCATTAATCAACCTCAAAAACTTTCTGGAACCAGCAACATTACACCTCTCGCCAATATTGACAAAGTTATTCTCTTTGCATACAGTCAAAGGTTCAAGTCCAGCCAGAACAAGTTTACTCTCTCTTTTAGGGTAGGAGTGAGGCTTACCATTTTTAGCAATTTCAGCAATAAGTTTAATATGTTCAGGAGTAGTTCCACAACAACCACCTATAATGTTTACGAGTTGTTCCTCAATATATGGCTTGATATCGTTTGCCATTAATTGGGGAGTTTGGTCGTATTCACCAAATCTGTTAGGTAAACCAGCATTAGGATGAACCGATATCGCAAAAGGAGCAATCTCTGATAATCTTCGTAAAAAAGGAAAAATATCCTTTGCCCCAAAAGAGCAGTTAATTCCAACTGTTGTAATAGGAGCATGAGATATTGACGCAACAAAAGCCTCAAGAGTTTGTCCAGAAAGAGTTCGACCAGCATTGTCAGCAATAGTAACTGAAATCATCAAAGGAAGTTCAATATCTTTCTTCTTAAAAAGATGAGTTACAGCATCAATAGCACACTTTAGGTTAAGAGTGTCAAAAACAGTCTCTAAAAGAATAATATCTACACCCTCATCAATAAGTACTTCAATCTGTTCGCAATATGCATCAAAAAGTTCATCGTAAGTAATAGACCTTATGGCAGGGTTGTTAACATCGGGAGAGATTGAACAACTTTTATTTGTTGGGCCAACACTACCAGCAACAAAGCGAGGCTTGTTAGATGTAGAAAACTCACTTGCAACCTCTTTTGCAATTCTTACAGCACATCTGTTAATCTCCGACACATAACCTTCCAAACCATAATCACTCATCGAAACAGATGTAGCATTAAAACTATTAGTCTCAATAATATCAGCACCAGCCTCAAGATATGTCCGATGAATATTTTTTATAATATCAGGTTGAGTAAGAACTAAAATATCGTTATTCCCTTTTAGTTCTTTATTATAATTTTTAAATAAGTTTCCTCTAAAATCATCCTCATTTAAATTCAACTTCTGGATTTCAGTACCCATAGCACCATCCAGAATAAGAATACGGCTATTTAGAAGTTCTCTCAGATTATATATCGACATAAAGATTTATCTATTTAATTATTTTATCGGGATTTTTAGAAATAAACTCTTTCCAACTTTTGCAGCCCTTTTCTGTAATTGGTGATTTCATTTGGTAAAAGTGACATAAAGCAGCAGCAACAGCATCCGTAGCATCAAGTTGGGGAGCCATCTTCTCTTCGGGTATATGTAAAATACGTTTAAGCATATCAGCCACTTGCTCTTTCGATGCAGCACCATTACCCGTAACAGCCATTTTGATTTTTAGGGGGGCATACTCTGTAATAGGTAATTCGTGATGAATAGCAGCCGCCATAGCAACACCCTGAGCCCTGCCAAGTTTTAGCATCGATTGCACATTCTTGCCAAAAAAAGGAGCCTCAATAGCCAATTCATTGGGAGAGTATTGCGAAATCAGCCCCGATACACGTTCATATATTCTGTTAAGCCTTACGTAATGGTTTTCAAACTTGTTAAGTTTAAGAGTTCCCATTACAATTAACGAAGGTTCTTTGCCAATACACTCAATAATGCCATATCCCATAACATTAGTGCCTGGGTCTATGCCTAATATTTTCAAATTATTATCTGCCATTCTTTTCTATTAAAGTACAAATATACGATTAAGCGAGCGAAATAATATCAAGTTTACTTGAATATTTCACAGCGAGCGAAAGTATATTGGAGGTTTACCTCAAATATAGAATAAAAAAGCGAGCGAAATAATATCAAGTGTACTTGAATATTTCACAGCGAGTGGAAGTATATTAGAGGTTTACCTCAAATATATAATAAAAAAGCGAGCGAGAAATAAGAAGTTTACTTCAATATTTTTACGCCGAGAGCGAATGATTTTTGACTATATCATAAATAAAACAAAGAAAAATCAAACAAAATGTGAAATTCTATATCTAAAATAGTGCGAATACAAAAAAATATATTTAATATTGCATCTGTAACCAAAAAAGAGGGAATATATAGAAGTTTAACCGATAATACAGATTTATATCGTTATCGTTTTTGTTAATTATATTTAGAGATAATCTTTCATTTTTTTTTGATAAATATTATACTCTAAAGCAACTTATCCCTTAATATTTTGAAATAACAAAATACTGAGTCCATTAATTGTGCTCAATTAATGGATTTTGTAATGTTTTTTCATGATTTTGATGTGATGTGTCCGTGAGGCTGCACCACATTTTTATAGATAAAGTCTCATTTTACGATTTCTAATTTAGGGTATTTTGTTATTCTTGTTGCAAAAAAAAGTTCCAAAATCTTTCGACTCTGGAACTTATATATAGAATATTATCTACGTTAATTACAAAATACCTTGAGCCATCATTGCTTTAGCAACTTTCATGAATCCTGCAACGTTAGCACCCTTAACATAGTTAATGTATCCATCCTCTTGTTTTCCGTAAAGAGTACATTGAGAGTGAATATCTTTCATAATTGATTGAAGTTTTGCGTCAACCTCTTCTCTGCTCCAACTTAGTTTAATTGAGTTTTGAGTCATCTCCAAACCACTAACTGAAACACCACCAGCATTAGCCGCTTTACCAGGAGCATAAAGAATCTTGGCATTCAAGAACTCCGCAATAGCATCGGGAGTTGAAGGCATATTTGCACCCTCTGAAACAGCAAAACATCCGTTAGCAAGAAGTGCGCGAGCATCATCTCCGTCAATCTCATTTTGAGTTGCACTTGGCATTGCAATATCGCATTTCTCATTCCAAGGACGAGCACCTTCAACATATTTGCAACCATATTTCTCAGCATACTCTCTAATGCGTCCGCGTTGAACATTTTTTAGGTTGAATATGAAAGCAAGTTTCTCTTCATCTATACCATCTGGGTCGTAAATATAGCCATTACTATCTGACATTGTAATAACCTTAGCACCAAGGCTGATAAGTTTTTTAACTGTATATTGAGCAACGTTACCCGATCCTGATACAGCAACTACTTTATCTTTAATGTCAATGCCTTTGGTTTTTAGCATCTCAAGTAAGAAATATACGTTACCATAACCTGTTGCTTCAGGGCGAACCAATGATCCACCAAACTCAATACCTTTACCTGTGAAAGTACCAGTGTTTTCAAGGGCCATTTTTTTGTACATTCCATACATGTAACCAACTTCACGACCACCAACACCAATATCTCCAGCAGGAACGTCAGTTTGAGGACCTATATGACGCCACAACTCAGTAACGAATGCTTGACAGAAACGCATAACCTCCATATCAGATTTACCGCGAGGGCTGAAGTCTGAACCTCCTTTACCACCACCCATAGGTAGAGTTGTAAGAGAGTTTTTGAATGTTTGCTCAAAAGCAAGGAATTTCAAAATAGAAAGGTTTACAGAAGAGTGGAAACGGATACCACCTTTGTAGGGACCAATAGCGTTATTGTGTTGGATACGATAACCCATATTAGTTTGAACTTGACCTTTGTCATCAACCCAAGTAACTCTAAAAGTAAACACTCTATCGGGAATACAAAGTCTTTCAATTAAATTATATTTATCAAACTCTGGGTGTTTGTTGTATTCCTCTTCAATTGTCATTAAAACCTCTTCAACAGCTTGATGATATTCAGGCTCGTTGGGAAAGCGTCTTTTCAAATCGCTTAAAACTTTCTTAACTTCCATTTTTTTATAAATTTAAAATTGTTATTAATTCAAAACTCTTATCTCGTATAACCTATTTGGGTGTAGTTTTGTTTGTAACCCTATAGGTCTTTATCAAGACCTTGCAAAGGTAATATACTAAAACGTAATTTTGCAACTTTTTTACGATTTTTTTTGACAAAAGATGATTTTTTTACACTTGTACTAACAAAAAGTCATCATAATTGCAAAAAATATGCCTTTTTGTTACAAAATATATTCGTAAAATATACACCAAATATACAACTAAATAAAATTGCTAACCTATTGTTATACTCGCACATATTTATTATCTTCGCACCATAAACATATAAACAAAATGGTAAAGGTAAAAGTTATAAATAAAGGAAAACATGCGTTGCCCGAATACGGAACATTGCATGCAGCAGGAATGGATGTAAGAGCCAATCTTTCAGAGTCGGTAACATTAAAACCTATGGAGCGTAAAATAATACCCACAGGTTTATATATTGAGTTACCCGAAGGGTATGAGGCACAATTACGACCACGTAGTGGATTAGCAATAAAAAAAGGAATAACACTTTTAAATACTCCAGGAACAATTGATGCCGATTATAGAGGCGAGGTAGGAGTTATATTAATAAATCTTTCGCAAGAAGACTTTATTGTAGAAGATGGCGAGCGCATCTGTCAAATGGTAATAAAACCTTATACTCGAATTGAGTGGGAAGAGACAGAAACACTTGAAGATAGTGAAAGAGGAGCAGGAGGCTTTGGTCATACAGGAGTAAAATAAGATGCTCTATCAAATTAAATTAGCGAAAAAGATATTTCTATTGGTGTTACTATTTCAAATAACATCAATAGTAACTCTTTTTGCTGATAACAGAGAGCAAAACAACGATAAGATAACATATCTTTTATTAGAGGCACAACGTCTTGAGCAGACTCA
>JAFQBL010000088.1 GCA_017416695.1 Bacteroidales bacterium
CTTGATTGTGCAGAAGCAATAGCACACACTGCTACAAATAATGCAAGTAAATTTAATCTTTTCATTCTGTACAGTTTTTTTGTTAGTAATATGTTTGTAATCGTGTAAATATCAAACTCTTTAATAGATATGCAAACATCAAATCAGCATGTACACACCTATCCTTTATGTTGCAAATATAACCAAAAGTTTCAAAACACCAAATATTAATATTTTTTTTAGTTTTAATTAACCAACCATTACAGAGTTGGTTTCTACTAAAAAGTAAAACAAAAAGGGGTGCAGAATCTGCACCCCTTTTAAAGTTGCATATTGTTATTCTTTGCTAACAACTATTTTTTAGCCACCTTGAGAACTTTCAATAATTGATTCTCACCCTTAACTTTGATGAAGTAGATTCCGCTCTCTCCGTCAACTGCTATAGGATAAATCTCTCCAGCAGTTGCTGATAGTGATGCTTGGTCAAGCATACGACCTGCGTTGTCATATATCTCAACTGTGTAAACACCATCCTCTACAAAACTCAAATATACTTCGTTTTCAAATGGGTTAGGGAATGCTTTCATCATATCCTCCACTGTAACATCCTCCACTCCTGTTGGCATAATTTCCACAACCTCAATGGTTTTTGTATCTGAACCCCATCCGTTAGAGAGTGTCAATGTAGCAGGATATGTTCCCTCTTTTGAATATATTGCTTGAGCATTTCCACTTGCTTTATCTCCTGTTGAAGACAATAGACTTGCACCTTTTATTTTCCAAGTAGGTAATGTCTCAATCTTATAGTTAGTTCCTGAGATAAATGGTGCTCCTGCTGCATACGAAACATTTTCAACAGCATATTGTACATTTTCTTTTTCCGCTGGATTATACTTATATGCTTTTAACGAAGTATTATATCCTTTGCTTGCCATAGAGTTGTCTGCTTGAGCCTCACTCTCAAAGTCCCAATATCCAATGAAGTTTTCATCTGTAACTGTAGATGATTGATGTTTCATTGACTCTTTAACCTCAGAAGCAGTAAGCGTTTTCTTATACAAACGCACCTCATCAATTGTTCCGTCTATACCTGCACGTTCTGATGCACGACCACCAATCATAATAACGTTTGAAGATCTCCAATCATACAAACTCATAGATGCTGTTGCAGAACCTACAAGATTTCCATTTACGTAAAGGTCAAGAGTTCTGTTATTTGTGTAACCCATACACATTGCTACATGATACCATGTTTGAGGTTTAAATACAAAATCACGAGATACTTGTAGAGCCTCACCAGCATTAGAACTCAAACGATAGTGGAACATAAGGTTATTCAAATGGTAAGAGTTGTTTTGGTCGTCCTTTTGTCCTTCTGGAGTTAACTGGCTCCATATATATCCCCACTCTCCATTAGGATAAGCATCACCAGGAGAACGAACATTCAATAACTGAGTTCCTGATTTTTCGTGATTGATAGAGTTGAAATATACCCAGAATGTTACAGAGAAAGGAGTTTGAGCATTGAAACCAAGATCATCACATGGGATACCAAATGCTTTTTCTCCAAGTGCAAATCCGCGAGATACATATCCATCAGCATCAGGACGTCCTGTATATGAGAATGTAACCTCTTCTCCTATCTCAGCATATTGTTGACCTGCCTCATGTTCTGTATCATCTTCATCGTGAACCAATCCTTTCTCGGTACTCATTGTAAATGTTTTTATCTCAGGCAACGCACCCACAGATAAAGGAGAAATTTGAATTCTACCACGATATACCTCAGTATTACCATTCATTGTCAAATATAAGTCATAAAGGCCCTCTTCGTTTAACGATGTGGTAAATGAGTTAGTATTGAATGTTCCTTTTATTGCATCGTTCTCTGATGCTTTGATTACCCATGTTGCAGCAGGATGTGTTGGATCATCAAATGCAACGGTAAAATTCTCACCAGCCTTAATAATAGGTTTGTCTATTGAGAATCCTTCCAACACAGTTGCAGCAGGAACGGTCATCCATGAACCCCAGGCAATACTACTTTGGCTTTTTCCATCCATTGAAACGGCAGCAACACCCATACGGAATTTACCTCCTTTTTGTACATCATATGGTGCTCCCACTACGTATGCTGCCCAAGATGTTGTTGCTGTACATAACACAGCATCTGAACCCTCTTGTTGTGTATATATTTTGTATAATGAAGTTTTTACGTCTGAGTTATAAATTGGATCCCATGCATTAGCAACACTGTAATAACTGCTCATATCAAAGAATATCTTTGCATCAACACCTTTATGTGTAACAGCCATAATTTTTGAATCTTCCACTGAAGGCATACCAGGAGTGTCGCTTGTACCTCTTGTTATTGAAATCTCTCCTATCAACACTTTAAAGTCTGATGAAGTGTTTTCAAATTTCAATCCCAACAAAGCAAGAGTCTCTCCTCCTAAATTAAAAGTTCTACCCGAAACATTTATTGGTTTCGAAACCCAAGTATCCTCATCTGCTACTGCATTTGATACAATAACTGCCGACACCTCTGTTGTAGGGTTATCTTCTGTTGAGGCTGTCAATCTTATAGTTCCTGTTCCAGATACCACTTTATAACGGATAGTAAATTTATCACTACCCAATATTTCATATTTAGTTTTGAATAGTTGCAAATACGATGTAGTTGTTGCACCTGTTATTTGCAAACATGAACCTCCAAACCATGCATCATCCCAAGTGAACTCTGCTGTCATATCTTTTGATACTGAAGATGCAGTTTTACCCATAAAGGTTTTTGTCCACCACCAACGCCATGTAGGCATATAATCTTGGATACCGAGATTATACCACTCTTTATTAAATGTTGTTACACCATCCTCTTTGAAGAACATTCCGTTACCCAAGTTGAAGTATGTAACAAATGGGTCTCCTGCCAATGTTCCGTCGCCATATTGAGGAGTCATAGAACTACGAGCAGTAATGAAAGTAGAGAATCCCCAGAAATCAGTTGATGTAGAAGTGTGCCAGTGTCTGTTATTTAGAGCAGGAGTATTAGCAGGGTTATAATTTGCTCCTGAGAATACATTCTCTGAAATCAACTGATATGTCTTTTGCATTTGAAGAGGGTTTGCTCCCAACTCTCCACGAGACTCATAAATCATATTCATATTATGAGCACCCCAAATTCCGAGTGAAATTTGAGAAGGACCAAGATCACCCCAATATGCAGAACTTGAACCTTGATAATCTATTCCAGCATACACATCATAAGATGAACGTCCACAACTATTTGCTGTATTTTTTGAAGTATTAAGAGAAGATGTGCTGAATCCATAATTCATAAAATATGCATTACTTGTTGGATATCCATTATAGTGGAACCAATCTTTGTTGTCAGAAGTTAACGCAAGACTACCACCACATTGTCCACCATTAGTCATTAAAGAGTACCAACAATTGTGGAAATTAGGCCAACCTTTCTCATCCTTGTATCTAAAACAGTTTGAAAGGAAGTTTTTCATCTCTGTTGAGAAGCTTGTTGGAGAGAATGTAAACTCAGAATTAAATCCAATTCCATCAATTCCATAGTAACGCAAATAACGCAAGAACTTCTCATGTCCGCCATCAATCAAAGCCGAAAAGTTTGTACCATGAGGAACATCTGTTTTTGAAACATACGAAGCCCAGGGTACAGATGCAAGAGTAGAAGTCAAGACTCCGTTTTTATGACATACGTCCATCATTGCAGCAGGCATGCGCACAAAAGGAGCAGTCCAGTTTCCAAAGATGTCGGTATAACTCCACATTGTCCAAACCTCACCACCAAACCAGTATGTAGGTAAAGCATTCCATCCCTCAGAGCCTATCGGACACCACCAAAGGAATTTACGATCAGGGACTTTAGTTTCGTCAATTTGTGTTTTAGCAAAAGTAAAACGCTCACGAGGTTTTACACGCGAGATAAAGAACTGATCATTCTCCGCTGCTGTTGCATGAAGACCTTGATATAGAGGTTTTGTACCTATCTGGCTTATATCCAAAGCACGATAAGCAGTACTCCATTCCACGCCCTCAGCAGCATAGTCAACATACTTTTCATGCGATGGCTGAGCCAAAACATAAGATGTTGAAATTGCTAACAATGCAAAAAATAAAGTAAATTTTTTCATAAAATAATAAATTTAGTTGTTACTATATTGTTGTTTTTAACACAAATTAAATGCGTACATTACTCCATATTGCAAAAATAGGAAATATTTGTAAATAACTACAATTTTTTAGACAAACTATTTTATTTTTCTCTCTCTTTTTTATACTTTAGCAGATAATAAACCAATATAAAGATATATAAGATATGGCTGTAAACAAAGTAATTCTTGTAGGTAATGTAGGAAAAGATCCCGAAGTAAGGTATGTTGAAAGTAATGTAGCAGTAGCAAATTTTCCATTGGCAACAAGCGAAAGAGGTTATACATCTCGATCAGGAGTTCAAATTCCAGAACGCACCGAATGGCACAATATTGTGCTTTGGCGTGGATTAGCAGAGGTTGCCGAAAAATATGTAAAAAAAGGAACACAACTATATATTGAAGGAAAACTTCGCA
>JAFQBL010000089.1 GCA_017416695.1 Bacteroidales bacterium
AAACGCTATTTACGTACTCTTCGGTCATTTCAGGTACTGTTTGCCCCTCTTTGCCCATAAATCCGTTCTCAATCAGCCATTGACGTACGAACTCTTTTGATAGTTGTTTTTGTGGCTCACCTTTTTCAAAACGCTCTTCGTATCCTTCGGCATAGAAGTAGCGTGATGAGTCGGGTGTGTGAATTTCATCTATCAGATATACTTTACCATCGCGTTTACCAAACTCATATTTTGTATCTACAAGGATTAAGCCTTTCTCTTTGGCTATTTGTGTTCCTCTCTCAAATAGTGCGTAGGTGTATTTCTCCATCAACTCATAGTCCTCTTTGCTTACTATGCCTTGCGAGATTATCTCCTCTTTTGAGATATTTTCATCGTGCCCCTCATCTGCCTTTGTTGTGGGTGTGATAATGGGTGTGGGAAATTTTTCGTTCTCTCTCATTCCCTCTGGTAGTTTTACTCCGCATATCTCACGTCATCCTGCTGCATACTCTCTCCATGCACTTCCTGTTAAGTATCCGCGAATAATCATCTCTACTCTGAAACCTTCGCATTGTAATCCTACGGTTACCATTGGATCGGGTGTTGCAAGTTTCCAGTTTGGAACTATATCTGATGTTGCATCCAAGAATTTTGCTGCTATCTTATTCAAAACTTCTCCTTTAAAGGGGATTCCTTTGGGGAGTATCACATCGAATGCTGATATACGGTCGGTTGCAACCATTATCAACAACTCATCGTTTATATTATATACATCACGCACTTTTCCATGATATACACTCTTCTGTCCTTCGAACTCAAAATCGGTTCTTACCAAAGCCTTTTCCATTGTTTTTATATGTTTTGTTAATTATCTTTCTTATCCTTCTTCTCTCGTTTATCTTTTTGCTTTTTGTCGTATGCCTCGTATGCCTCAACAATTGCTTGTACCAACCTGTGTCGCACAATATCGCTCTTGTCGAAACGGACATATCCTATGCCCTTTATATCACGCAATATATCTATTGCCTGCACCAATCCTGATGTTTGACTTGAGGGGAGGTCAATCTGGCTCATATCGCCTGTTATTACCATCTTGGCGTTACTTCCCAAACGTGTCAGGAACATCTTTATCTGGGGGACTGTTGTGTTTTGTGCCTCATCCAATATAACCACTGCATCGTTTAGAGTTCTACCTCGCATAAAGGCAAGTGGTGCAATTTGAATTGTGTTGTTCTCCATCATTTCACGGAGTTTAACTGCAGGTATCATATCTTGCAGTGCATCATACAAGGGTTGTAGATAGGGATCTATTTTCTCCTTCATATCTCCTGGTAAGAATCCAAGTTTCTCTCCTGCCTCCACCGCTGGGCGACTTAATATTATTTTTCTTACCTCCTTGTTTTTTAATGCACGAACAGCAAGTGCTATGGCAACATAGGTCTTTCCTGTTCCTGCAGGACCAAGTGCAAAAACCAAATCGTTCTTCTCAAAACACTTTACCAACTTCTGCTGATTCTCGGTACGACCTACTATCTGCTTTCCGTTTATGCCATGTATTATGAGATGCTCCTGCTTTATTTCAAGTGGTGTTCCGCCATTTACTATTGCCCCTATTATTGTTCCGTCTAAACGGTTATACTCTGAACAATACTTTATTATTAATGATATGCTCTTTTCGAACTGAACAATGTCTTTCTCCTCTCCTATTACTTTCATAACATTGCCTCGTGCTATGATATGTAATTTGGGATATAGAGTTTTTATGAAGTGTAAATTGTCGTTGTTTGTACCATAAAATACAACTGGATCAACATCTTCGATTATTATGTTCTTCTCTATCATTATATAATATTGGAATTGCTATTTTTTACGTAAACAAAGATAGGTACTTTTATATAAAATCTCAATTTTTTAGAGATAAAAAAAAGAGATTGCTCTCAATCTCTTTTTCATTATTATATTTTTTGTTTTTATCTTACCCTTATTACACTTCCAATTCGCAATATCTTATTTGACTTTATTCCATTTAAACGACACAATTGCGAAACTGTTGTGCGATATTTCTTAGCAATTGATGATAACGACTCGCCCGATTTTATACGGTGTGTTGCGTAACTATTAACCGCACTGTTTTGTTGTTTCTTCTTATAGAACATATAAGTGTCGGTATGCGCAACCTGATTCTTAAAGTCGAAAATTTCGGCTGGATTTATTGTCATACCCATCAACTTGGTCTCAAAGTGCAGGTGAGGACCTGTTGAACGTCCTGTGTTTCCTCCAAGTGCAATAGGATCTCCTGCTTTAACTATCTGATTTGGTTTTACAAGTATTCTTGATAGGTGACCATATACGGTTTCCAATCCATTAATATGGCGTATTTTTACATAATAACCGTATCCTCTTGCTTGATATGCTGTGGTGCTTATCTTTCCTGTAAATGCTGCACGAACTGTGTCGCCTACATAGAGTTTAAGGTCAATGCCTTTGTGCATACGTCCCCATCTCCATCCGTATGCCGATGTTACATGACCTGGAACTGGAATGCAGTGTTCTTTTACATCTATTGCAAAGGTATCTTGTGGGTTCTTTGTAGAGAAGGTCTCTAACCATTGCTCATCCCATCCGTCTGCCATCATAGCATCTAAATCACTCTCTTTCTTAAGAAGTTGATTTATAACGAGAGATGAATCCACTACATTCATTATTTGTGGTATCAGTTTATTATAAGCAATAAGATTTTGTTGCATTAAAGCATGATGCTCTTGTGCATTAAGGCGTGTTGGTTGTGCATATGACAAGCCAACGTGCATTACTGCAAGCGTAAGAATAAGTATCGCTATTTTTATGCTTTTTATCATCTTTAATCTTTGCTTCTGTTAATAATTTTAGTGGATAATTTCCCAAAATCGCACCAAAGGTAAGCATTTTCTTTTGATTATTAGCAAGTTGCGATAAAAAAATTTGTCAAATAATATTAAAAGAGTATTCATAAATTATCATAAATATTTAAATATCAAGAACTTATAAGCAAATATGTTTAAAAACATACAAAAATAAAGGAGACCAATAAACTTGGTCTCCTTTGGTTATAATATATTTTTTACGTTTATTAGTATGAACGAGCAAACAAGACTCGGCGTGCAGATGGTTTGCCTGTTACCATACATACTCCTGGTGTTGCTTCCATATCCTCAGGAATACAACGTATTGTTGCTTTTGTCTCCTCTTTAATAAGAGCCTCTGTCTCTGCTGTTCCATCCCAGTGAGCATATATAAATCCGCCCTTCTCAATCTCCTCTTTAAACTCTTCGTATGAGTTAACCTCACGGATACTTGCATCGCGGAATTTACGTGCTTTTTCAAAGATGTTGTTTTGAATATCTTCAAGTAGTTGCTCTACGTACTCTACAATACCATCGCAAGTGCGAGTCTCTTTTTCGAGAGTATCTCTACGCATAACCTCTATTGTATTGTTTTCAAGGTCGCGTCCTCCCATTACCAAACGAACAGGTACTCCCTTCAACTCATAGTCGGCAAATTTAAATCCTGGACGTTTGTTGTCAGTGTTATCATATTTTACTGATATTCCTTTTGCTTTTAGAGCAGAAACTATACCTTCTACTTTTGCATCGATTTGTGCAAGTTGCTCCTCGCCACGATAGATTGGCACTATTACTACTTGGATTGGTGCCAATTTTGGAGGTAGCACAAGTCCGTTGTCATCAGAGTGAGACATTATTAATGCTCCCATCAAACGTGTTGATACTCCCCACGATGTTGCCCATACGTAAGAGAGTGAGTTATCTTTGTCTAAGAATTGAACATCGAATGCTTTTGCAAAGTTTTGTCCAAGGAAGTGTGATGTTCCCGATTGCAATGCTTTACCATCTTGCATCAATGCCTCAATAGTGTATGTATTTACTGCTCCTGCAAATTTCTCGCTCTCCGATTTTACTCCTTTTATTACTGGCATAGCCATATACTTTTCAGCAAATGTAGAATATACATTCAACATTTTTACTGCCTCTGCCTCTGCCTATCTTTTGTTGCGTGTGCAGTGTGTCCCTCTTGCCACAAGAACTCGGCTGTACGAAGGAACAAGCGTGTACGCATCTCCCAACGCATTACGTTTGCCCATTGGTTGCAAAGAATTGGAAGGTCGCGATATGATTGTATCCAGTTTTTATATGTGTTCCAGATAATTGTCTCTGATGTGGGGCGGATAATCAACTCCTCCTCCAATTTTGCAGCAGGATCAACTGTTACTCCTTGTCCGTTATCAGAGTTTTTCAAGCGATAGTGAGTTACAACGGCACACTCTTTTGCAAATCCCTCAACGTGTTCTGCCTCTTTGCTCAAGAATGATTTGGGGATTAACAATGGAAAATATGCATTTACGTGTCCTGTCTCTTTGAACATATCATCCAATTGACGTTGCATCTTCTCCCATATTGCGTATCCGTAAGGTTTGATAACCATACAACCACGCACTGCAGATTGCTCTGCCAAGTCGGCTTTAACAACAAGTTCGTTGTACCATTGCGAATAGTTCTCGCCTCTTTTTGTAAGATTTTTAAGTTCTGCCATAATTATATAGTCTGTTTCTTTTTCGCGCTTTTATTACAAAGCACAAAATTACAACAATCTGCTCATATTACAAACAAGGAGCGGAAAGATAATTTTCTCGCCGCCCCCTATAGTTTTTATTTATTGCAATTTTTCTCATTTTAATCGCAAATAACCTTCACAACCTCATTGTTTACTTTAACCATTATTCCCCCTTTAAGGGCTGATGGCAATGAAATTTGAACTGAAGCGTTATTGTATGTTCCTGAGGTTATTATTTTGCCTGTTGTATCATATATCTCTACTGAGTTGATACCTTCAGCATTCTCTATATACAACACGCCATTTGAAACGTATGCTCTGGTGTTGCTAACCTCTTTGGGAGTTTCGTTAATTCCTGATTCTTCAGTAGGGTAAAATTGTTTGCCTTTGTAGTGAAAAGAATGAAGAGAAAACAAAGAGTTAGATGAATATCTTCCTGTCATATATGTAATCCTATCATACCATAAACCAAATTTTGAACCTATTCCTTTTATCCATTCTTCTTGAATATAGGGCCCCCAATCAATGTTAAATTCATAAGGTGTACAATATGGAGTTCCTATTTCTTCTGCAATGCTTGCTGTAATAAACTCATCTTCTTCATTCAAAGAAAAGTCATACAGACAAAACTCATCAAACACTCCTTCTTCGTCTTCTTCAACTCCAAAAAGTATGCGAGCCCTCCCTCCTGTAACATAATTTAAAGTTTCGTAATCGAAATCGACAGGGTCAATATATACCTTCTCACCCTCAACTCTTATTCCTCCAACATACCCATAATCTATATTATTTTGTATGTCTTTTACATATAATTTAGAATATTTTTTATCATTCATAATAGTATCCCCTTCTAAATAATATGTGTAGTATGTATAATATATATCATACCATAATCCTGTTTCCGGATTTGCCCAAGATCTGTCTACTTCAGCTTTTATCTCTATTACCCAAACAGCATCTTCAGTAGGAAATACATCGGGAAGTTTTATATCTTCTTCTGTTTGTGCATATACAGATATATTTGAGGTTGTAAACAAAACTAACAAAACCAATTTAGTTATTATTTTATCTATTCGTTTCATAATCTTTGCGTATTTAAAGTTTATAATATCTATTTAATTATTCCTTTTACCAAATTGAATATTGCTCCTTGTTCTATATCTATTTTTTGTTCTCCCTCTATTGTCATATCTATTACTCCACCATTAATAATATTCAATATTCCCCCTGAGCATACTTTTATAAAGGCGTCTCGAATAACACCACCATCTATTATTAACGATCCTCCCTCTAATATTGTTATAGAATTTGCCTGTTTGCCACAATCTGATATTGAAGTTAATTCTCCCGTAACTCTATATGTTAAACCCGAAGGGATAACCATTGGTATTCTAAGAATTGATGATACTATGGTTGTATCTGCGTTTAACGTTGTGTATTTTTTGTCATTTATATATTCTCCCGTAGATGGCCAATTACCATGTGCCATTCCCCATTCTATCAGAGATGCATCACCTTCTGTATCCCATGCATATATGCTACGATATGATCCAGCTACAAGTTCAGTTTTACCATCTCCGTCTATATCTCCTGCCGCAATACTTCCTGTAAAATTGGTTCTAAGATTTATAGGAAATCCTTTTACCTCTGTTCCATCATAATTATATGCATATATTTTCCCAGCAATAGTTCCTTCTGAAGCTTGAGGCTGAACAATTATTTCAGCCATTCCATCACCATCAACATCTGCAATCAATGGAGAAATAATAGGATTTATGTAGTCGATACTATCAGCAATAACGTTCAATTCTCCCTTTGAGTATTTATAAACTCGACCACAATAAGAAATTTTCTCCCCTTTATTATTTAATGTATAATAAAGATAAGATGTAAATACTACATCAAGAATATTATCTCCCGTAATGTCTCCAAGAGATAATGGGAGAACCTTAAATTCTGTATCTAAATCGTATGGTACATACTGAGAGAAGTAACAATAATAATTATTCTCTATATCTTTTTTTAGAATATAAAACGTGAATTTATTATTTTTATTCATTTTTGCAGCAAATATTATTTCCTTTTGTAGGTCTCCATCTATATCACCAATTACTATATCACTACAAAATTGAACACTATCATTGGTATATATTCTCTTTCCATAATATTTGCCATTTTCTTCCATACTCCACATATATATTCCTTTATGTATATATGTAGTATCATTTTCTTTACTATATGATACAAATATCTCTTTTTTGCAATCGTTATTTATATCGGCAATTGCAATTCGACCAAATGTTTTTATGTCAAAAGTTATCTTTTCTCCTGTTTCTAATACAGCAGAATCTCCCAAACTCTGGACTAAAGTTAAATCTTTATTATAAATATGTATCTTATTACGCTCTGAGTTGTAGGTATAAGGAGAAGTCCTTATTATTATACTTTTTTTATCTTTATCCTCTTCTAAATTTGTTATTATTGCTCCGTATGATGAATATGCTGAATATACTAAAGAATCATTCATATATTTAGTCGTATCTCCTTTTAATAAATTATCTGTATATGTATATTTTCTAATCATAGGAGATACTCCTCCTTTTACATCGTTAGTAGCACAAATCATTTGATATGATCCATCATTATTCAAGTCATCAATTGCAATTGCTCCTCTCATAAATGATTTTATGTTACTGTGGTCTTTTATTGTATCCGTCTCCTCAAACATTATTTTTTCACCACTTCCTTTTACTGCTACTATATTTGTATAAGAGAAATTATTACTTACTCCTGAAAAGGCTGTAAATATATCATCATTTCCATCATTATCTATATCTTTTAAAAGAACTGGAGAATATCCACTATAAGTATATTTAAAAGTTGTATCTTTTTCTGCACCTCTTGGAAGATACTTTATAGGAAAACCTTCTTTTAAAGAATTCTCTCTATATGCATATATAGTATCATATATTCCTATTCTTCCATATTCTGATACTGCTGCAACTCTATAATAATAATTAAGGTCTGGAACATTGTAGTCTGTATATGAGAGTGCATTAACAGGGTACTCATTAAGGGTAGTACTTGTATTACTTATTGAACCGTCACTATTTACTTTGTGTCTTATTATTTTATAACCTGCAACGCTTCCATTTGTAGGAGTACTCCAAGATAATTTTATATTTTCACCTTCTGACTCTCCTTTTAAATTCCTTGGAATTGAGATTCTGTCTGAAGTATTAAACTCATATTTCCATTCTTGCCCATACTTACTCTTCACTACAATATTGCAATGTATATTATTGTTTAATGTGCTTTTTGTTACTTTAAATGTTCTTCTTAAAGTTTCTCCCTCTCCAATAATATATTCATCTGTTACAGGTGTAAAATTTACAATATTTGTGCTATCTACAACATTGTTTGTCCCTCCAAAATAGTTTAAGCATATAGGAACTTTTGTTTTATTACGGAATGTTAATGTTACATTTGTACTTCTATGAGAATAATTTACTATATCTATTTCAGGTGCATATATATTTATTTTAAATGTTTCTGTATAACTATTACCTTCCGAATCGCTTATTTGGAGTTGTAGTTTATTACCATTTAATGCTCCATCTCTTAACAATGTTTGGGCATTTTTATCTGTTATAATAGTAAACTCTTTTGTAACTTCTGCTCCAGGAGCTATATTCCCATAAACTTGTATTGAATCTAATATAGTTATTATTGTATCAGACAATGATTCTTGAATATATCTAAGTGTTGCAGATACCCCTGAGGCTTGAGACATTCCTCTATTTGCAATTGGTAAAGATATTTTTGTTGTTGCCCCTGCAATTGCTCCATCTGTTATTATGGTTGGATTTTCTGTCGTAAATATTATATCTTCATATTCACTTAGAGTAAGCCTATTTTCAGGTACAATATCTGCAACTTTCATTATTACAGGTTTATAATCAAGTGATGTAACAGATACTGTTATACTATCGTTTGTATGTGGTAAAAATGCAAATGTTTTACTATTATCAGCAGAGGTTATTTCTGCCTTTGCAAATATATCACTACCTTTTCTTATTGTGACCTCAGCAACTTCTCCTTGTTGAAGATTTGTAACAGATATAGGTAAAAGTGTATATCCGTCATCATTGCTTATATTTCCTACATTTACTGACAACGTTTTCGGGACTTTAGTCCATATTGGTGTTAATGGATCTCCAAAAACTGCCATATCATAATGATTTACTTTCTTTATGATAAGATTGAACAATTCCGAGACTATATTAATATTATTATTAAAAACTTCATTAATAAATGTATTATAAATTTTTCTGTCAGCCCATCCCACATTTGAATTTCCAAAGAATGCTACACATCCTGAATTAGGGTGCTTTATATAACTTTCAGCTATACAATCTAAAGAAAAATTTGAGGTACAACATCCATTTGATAATACAACTTGGTATAATCCATTAAAATTATCTAAGGTTTCTATATCTCTAATATATATTGACTCTCTTTTCCCCTCCGCTGATGCTCCAAAATTATCTTCTAAACTATGATCCTCGTGATATACTATATGAAATTTAGTATTATTGAATAATTCCCCATTTATTCCTTTTAACATATTTAGAGAGTTTAGTTCTACTGCACTATCTTGTGGAAAAACTTGACAATTAGAAGAAGGATATTTTACACAATCGAGGTCTTCAACTATGTAATATTTGTTTACATATATTGATTTATTTTGTTGGTATAAATCTTTCTTCTTATGATTTATATCATAGGAAGATATGGGCCCTAAAATACCTATGTAATTATCAATATACGACGGATTGTAAAAGTTACCTTTTTCGTATGTAATTATTTTATCAATAATAGCCATCGCTCCTTGACTGTTTTGTGCAGGTATGCGAGAAAACAGATGAGTATGTCCATCCCCTTTCTGAGTAAAAAAATAATCATATGCAAATAGTTGAGAATAATATCCTTCTTTTAATTGACTTGGAACTATATCTATATCTCCTCCAAATAAAACATATAGTGTACCCCAATTTTCATAGCATTCATCTAAATAGGTTTTTATGCTATGTATTTTACTTCCCGTGTTATACTCTTCGTATATCGATTCTACACTTTTTACTATGGTTCTATATCCTAAATCTTTTCTCCATTCTATGAGTTTTGAGAATGCGGGGATTAATGAATCACAAGTTATAACAACATATTCAGGTGTTGCTTCTCCTAAAAATTGTAATGGTGTGGTATCTGCTATTGATTTTAACCCTCCTCTTGTTTGGGTTGTTACCAATGCTGCATTTTGCATTTGGTCTGTTATTATTACTGCAGGGGCATACTCTTCAATGTCTTCTTTATTTTCAATTGTTGCTTTTACTAATGATTGTACTTTATTAAAGCGTGATTGAGACATCTTTGGCTGTCTTGTAGGGATAGTACCTTGTGTGTAATTAAGTGTGTATTCTATATCTCTAACACACAACTCCTTTGTTATAGGGTTATATATAAAGGGGGTTATCTCTATTGTTACTATATTATATCCAAACTCTTCTCCTTGTGATACTATTCTTACTCCTTCTGTGGGATAAGTTTGATTTATACTGTATATGCTGTCATTTTTAACAAGGCCCTCAGTTTGTTCTGGATTCCAATAGTATTCTGCTGGTTGTTGTGGAAATATATTATACAATCCAGGATATTGTGTTGTATCGCTGTAGGTAACATCTATATTGGTTATTTCTGCCCCTTGGGGCAATACATAACGTAATCTTTTTGACGGAAGTGCAGGAAATCCAACTTCTGCATATTGCTCTAAGCCTTTTGCTTCTATATCATCATATGTCCCTGTTTTCCCTAACGAGATGTCTAAAGTATCAGGGTCTAATCCTCCTGTTATGTTTTGGGCTGTTATTGTATGAGACAATAACATTGTTGCCAATAATATTATTATTGACAATATGTTTCGGTTATATTGTTTCAATTTCATGGTAGTTCATTTTAGAGGTTATTACTTTTGTCCTTATCGTATATGATGTCCTATTGCACTACCATTCTTCGTGTCTCTACTTCTTGCCCGTCTATTATTAGTGAGTATATGTATATTCCTGATGAAAGATTTCCTGCAGATATAGTTACTGTTCCTGCTCCTTTTTGTAATGGGTATTGTTGTATTTGCAGGCCATTAAGATTATATATTCCTATATATGCAGATATTGCTGTTTGTGGTACTTGGTATCTTATTTCTGCTTCGCCACTAAATGGGTTGGGGGCGTTTTGCGACATATATGCTTCATCAATAGTATTTGATATGCTTGATGAATTTTGTGCTACACTTTTTGTTGTTATGGGTTGTGGCAACAATGGTGTTGAGGGATTTTTTAATTCCTCTATTTCTGCTTGTAATTCAGTTATCTCTATTTGTTGGTCTTGTACTGCGGTATTGAGTTCTTGTATGGCATTTATTAGTAATGGTATTATTTCATTATATGCTATTCCTTTTGTTCCGTCTTCTGCTGTTCGTACTGCTTCGGGGATTACCTGTTCTACTTCTTGGGCTATTAATCCTATTTTCTTGGGATTGGTGTTTGTTGTGGCGGTACTATTATTTTGAGATTTATTTTGTTGTGAAGCATTATTTTTAAAGCGGTAGGTTACTGGGCGTAACGAGTCTATTTTTGCTAATGATGATGTGGTTATTGTTTCTATATCTTCTTTATGATTGGCATCTGATAATTCTACATAACCGCCACCTGCATATACTTCTCCATTTCCTTTTACATAAAATGTTCTTTCTGAATATCCTCCCCATTTTTGATATGCAACAAATGGATATGCTGATGAATTTGTAACATCTGAGCGGATTCCTTCCATTGGGATACCTGTAGTTGTGGTCGGGTATTTTATTATTGAATGTAAGCCTACGCTTCCGTTTGTTATTATATTCACTGCCGCTTCGGAATACTGGGGATAGATTGTTGTGTAAGGTGAATAGTATGTATATCCCGCTGTTGTCTCTAATGTTTGTTCTAAATCTCCATCGTTTGGGACTATTTTTATCTTTCCTTGCTCCGACATTTTTAATCCGTGGTTACTATTTGATGCGGTTATATATCCTCCCACAAATCCATTTGACGATTTTGAATATATTGATAATATATTTCCGATATTAAGTCCTGCTGTTGAGTCGGGAGATGCGACATTTAATGTTTTGACAGATGTAGTTGGCAGTGTCTCATATCCTACGAATGTTCTACCCAAACTATCTACTTGTAATTGTGCGGAAAGAGAGAATGTTGCTACTATTACAAATGCTACTGATAAATATAATACACGTTTCATACCCTAATAGTTTTTAATAGTTAATACTAATCTCCCCAAATATAAATATATTATTTATAAAAAAAAAGAATTAGAAGAAAATTGTGAAATTTATTTAAGATTTATCCCCAAAAAACAAAAAATAGAGGCAAAAGCCTATGGCTCTGCCTCTATAACTGGGACTAAATAAAACTATTTTTGTTGATATTTAAATTATCACCTTCACAACCTCATTGTTAACCTTAACCATTATCACTCCTTTAAGGGTTGTGGGTAATGAAATTTGAGTTCTCTTTACACCCTTCTCTACAGTAGAGAGGTTGGAAGTTAGGGAAATTATCTTAAAAAGATGGGGGCGGAAAGATAATTTTCTCTCCGCCCCCAATATTGATATATTTTTGTATCTCTACTTTTTAATCAATACAAATTTTATCTCTTTTGCATTAACTATCTGCTCGTGTGTTAGTTTTCTACCGCTTATCTTTTTGCCGTCAATCTTTATGCAACTGATTGTGTTGGCATCGGGTGAACACTTTTCGGTTGTGATAACTACTTTGTTGTTTTTGTAATACCTGCTATCTAATGTGAGTGTTATCTTATCGAATGTTGGTGCAACAGCAGTGTATTCTGCCTTTGCTGGACAATCGGGATAGAATCCTATCATATTGAATACTGCCCATGCCGACATTGTTCCTGTGTCATCGTTGCCTGGTATTCCGTCAGGGGTGTTGGTGAAGTGCTCTGCAAGAAGGCGTTTTACCTCTTTGTCTGTTCTCCACTCTTCGCCTTTGAATGCCGAGAAGATATAGGGATATGCTATGTTGGGTTCGTTTGCTGGATCGTATAGTTTTTCATCAAATACCATCTGCAATTTGTTTACAAATTTCTTTTTGCCTCCCATCAATTTTGATAGTCCTGCTATATCGTGTGGTACATAGAAGGTGTAGTTCCATGCTGTTCCTTCGTGGAATCCTGGCGATGGTGTAAAGTTCTCGCCCTGTTTTGGATTGAAGGGTGAGAGGAATTTGCCATCGGATGTTATGGGACGTAGTGTTCCAAACTCTTTGCAATAGTATTTTTTGTATCCTAATGAGCGGTTGTAATAGTACTCTGCATCTTCTTTCTTGCCCAAATCTTTTGCAAGTTGCGATAGTGCGTAGTCGGCTACATAGTACTCTAATGAGCGTGATACTGAGTTGTCGCCCGAAAGGTCGGCTGCAAAGATTCCGAATGGGATATACCCTTTTTCGTTATAGGGATCGCAGTCGGGACGCAATGGGTTATCTTTTCCTGGTGTGGTTGCCGATTTTATCATTGCCTCATAAGCGGCATCAATATCAAAATCTTTTAATCCTCGTAACCATGTATCTACTATTACTGGTATTGCTGGATCACCCGACATTACGTATGTTTCGCGTCCGTACATCTCCCATCGTGGTAACCATCCACTCTCTTTATACATATCTACCATACTGCGTACCATATCTAATTGACGCTCGGGGTAGAGCAACGATTGTAGTTGGTGTACGTTACGGAAGGTATCCCATAGTGAGAATACTGTATATCGGTTTGTTGTGGTTTTCAGGTTCTCGCCACTCTCCATTGCTGGGTACTCTCCGTTTACATCTTGCAGGATGTTGGGGTGTATTAATGAGTGGTAAAGGGCTGTATAGAATACTGTTTTTTGGTCTTCTGTTCCGCCCTCAACGGTAGCGGTTGACAGATAGTTATTCCATCTATTATAGGCATCGGTACGTACTTTGTCAAAGTTGAATCCTTGTTGCTCTGCTTCAAGATTCTCTCTTGCGTTCTCGCAACTTACAAACGAAATTCCTATTTGAACCTCTATCTGCTCTCCTTCTGTTGTGTTGAATATGTACCAGTTTCCTATATCATCGCCCGACATTACGCGTGAGTATTTGGGATATAGTTTGTACTTTCCGTTGTCAACATCCCACTCTCCCTCTACGCCTGTTTTGTTGCGTTGCATCTTCCAAAAACCATAACTCTCAGGTGCTTTGCTTACTCGCATTACAAAGTATATTGGAAAGACTGCTTGGGGTGTGTAACAGAATGTTCCCATTAGTTTGCTTCCCTCAATCTCTGTTGCACTTACTCTGCGAACGGTTGCTCCCGACTCGTTTGTCAGTCCTTCGCCCAAGTTCATAAGGATGTTGCTTTGTCCCTCAGGAAAGGTAAATCGTGCTATACTTGTTCGGGGGGTTGCTGATACTTCGCATTTTATACCATACTTGGTTAACTCGTTTGAGTAGTAACCTGGTGTGGCGTATTCGTTTTTGTAAGCACTGCCATACTCTTTGTAATCAACTATAAGGTCGCCTGTTGTTGGCATTAACAACAATGAGCCTAACTCAGGACATCCTACTCCACTCAAATTTACATGCGAAAAGCCTGTGAAGAATGAGTTGTGATATTCGTATGGTGTTGACCACCAACGAGCATCCTTGTCATATTTATTATCTGCCGAGCCCATTACATTGAAGGGGACAACAGACATAAATCCTCCAGGCGAAACTGCTCCTGGATTGGTTGTTCCAAAGTTGGTTGTACCGATAAATGGATTTACATAGTCGGCGGCAGTTTTAGCCTCTACGGCTGCCGATGCTAAAAGCATCATGGCAGCACACAGATAACTATATATTTTCATACCTTTATTATAATATTATAGTATGTTTGTTTTTTTTACGAACTCTATTACCTCGCTGATTTTTCCGAATGCCATTCCTGTTACTGTGTCGGCACATCCGTAGTAAACTGCTACTTGGTCTTTCTCTTTGTCAAAGAGTGCTGCACATGGGAATACTACATTGGGCACATCGCCTTGCATTTCGTATGGTGCTGCTGGTGCCAAGATGTAATCTCTTGTACGGTACAATACTTTTGTTGGATCCTCTTTATCAAGTATTGCTGCTCCCATTGAGTAACGGAATCCGTTACATGTTGTGATTACTCCATGATAGAACATCAACCAACCTTCATCTGTTAAGAAGGGTACTGAACCTGCTCCAATTTTTGTACATTGCCATGCACTCTCAGGGAATGGTGTTACTTTCATTACACAACGATGCTCGCCCCAGTATTTCATATCGGGTGAGAAACTGATATATATATCGCCAAATGGGGTGTGTCCGTTATCACTTGGACGGCTCAACATTGCATATTTGCCATTGATTTTTTGTGGGAACAATACTCCGTTACGGTTGAATGGCAAGAATGCGTTTTCGCATTGATAGAACTCTTTGAAGTCAAATGTATATCCGATTCCGATTGTTGGTCCGTGATATCCGTTACACCATGTAATCCAATATCTGTCCTCAATCCAAGTTACACGAGGATCGTATTTGTACTCCGACTCAATCATCTCTGTGTTTCCTGCTTTGAATTTGATTGGCTCGTGGTTTATCTCCCAGTTGATTCCATCTTTACTAAATCCTGCGAAGATGTTCATTTGAACTGCTTTGTTGTCGCAACGGAATACTCCTGCAAATCCATCTCCGTATGGTACTACGGCACTATTGAATATACTGTTTGATGAGGGTATGTGGTAACGGTCAATCACTGGATTTTTTGAATATCTCCACATCACATCTTTACATCCTTCGGGACGATCTTCCCATGGCATTTCTACTTTTCCCATAATGATTTTTTATTTATAAGTTAATAATTTATTCTGTTATGTTGTCTATTATTCTACTTTCTCTGGTTCTTTATCGGGGTGTGTGAATGGTACAAACCATGCTAATAAGAATGCTGGGATTGATACCAATAGTGCGATAAAGAAGAATTGTTCATATCCTACTTGCTCGTATATCCATCCGCTTATCATTCCTGGTATCATAAATCCAAGATTCATTATTCCCGATGCAAAGGCATAGTGTGCCATTGTATGTTTTCCTGGTGCAACTTGTTGCATCATAAATAGTGTTAGTCCTACAAATCCGAATCCGTAGCAGAAGTATTCTAATACTAATCCGCTTCCTATTATATATCTGTTCTCAGGTTGCAATAGTGCGCATATGTAATATATTACAAATGGAATGTTAAAGATACATACCAATGAGAAGAGTACCTTTCTTAATCCAAATGCTGCTATGTAGTATCCTCCTGCTATTGAACCTATGATAAAGGCTATTGTTCCGAGTGTTCCGTATATCAATCCTATTGATTCGTTACTCATACCCAATCCTCCATCTGCTATTGATGCTTTTAGGAACAATGGTACCA
>JAFQBL010000090.1 GCA_017416695.1 Bacteroidales bacterium
AAAAACCAACCAATTTGTTTCATTCGTTTCTTTCCTTTCTTTTGTTTCTCAAGCAATTTACGCTTACGGCTTATATCTCCTCCGTAACATTTTGCTGTTACATCCTTACGTACTGCTTTTACGGTTTCTCGGGCAATAATTTTTGCTCCTATGGCCGCTTGTATCGCCACATCGAACTGTTGTCGTGGTATCAACTCTTTTAACTTTTCGCACATACGGCGACCAAATGGTTCGGCATTGTCAAAGTGTGTTAGGGTTGACAGAGCATCTACTGTTTCGCCATTCAGTAATATATCTAACTTTACAAGTTTTGATTCGCGGAAGTCGTGGATGTGATAGTCAAATGATGCGTATCCTTTTGATATACTTTTTAGTTTGTCATAGAAGTCGATTACTATCTCTCCCAATGGCATATCGTATATCAACTCTATACGGTTTCCTGAGATATACTCCTGTTTTATCAATTCGCCACGCTTGCCTAAACATAGTGTCATAATAGGACCTATGTAATCGGTTGTAGTGATTATAGATGCTCTAATATATGGTTCCTCAATATGGTCAATTAAGGTTGGCTCTGGTAATCCTGATGGATTGTGAACTTCTGCCATATTCCCTTTTTTATCATATACCTTGTATGATACGTTGGGAACTGTGGTTATTACATCCATATCAAACTCACGGTCTAATCGCTCCTGGATTATCTCCATATGCAACAAGCCAAGAAATCCGCATCGGAATCCAAATCCTAATGCTACTGATGATTCGGGTTGGAATGTTAGTGAGGCATCGTTGAGTTGCAACTTCTCAAGTGATGACCTAAGATCTTCAAAATCTTGAGGATCTATTGGATATACTCCTGCAAAGACCATTGGTTTTACCTCTTCAAATCCTGCTATAGCCTTGTCACATGGTCGTGCTATATGGGTAATGGTATCTCCTACTTTTACCTCTTTTGAGGTTTTTATTCCTGATATGATATATCCTACATCTCCTGCAGACAACTCTTTTTTAGGAACCATATCGAGTTTGAGTGTTCCTATCTCATCTGCTTCGTATTGTTTTCCTGTTGCAACAAATTTTACTTTATCGTTAGAGCGGATTGTTCCGTTTACTATTTTAAAGTATGCGATAATTCCTCTAAATGGATTAAATACTGAGTCAAATATCAAACATTGTAGTGGTGCTTCTGCATCTCCTTTTGGCGCTGGTACTCGCTCTACTATTGCGTCTAATACTTCAAGTACACCCTCTCCTGTTTTTCCACTTGCTCGCAATACCTCCTCTGGTTTGCACCCAAGCAACGATACTATTTGATCTTCTACCTCTTCGGGTTGAGCACTCGGAAGGTCAATTTTATTTAATACTGGTATTATCTCCAAATCATTATCAATTGCCATATAGAGGTTTGATATGGTTTGTGCCTGTATTCCTTGTGAGGCATCAACTATTAACAACGCTCCTTCGCATGCTGCTATTGAACGTGATACCTCATATGAGAAATCGACGTGTCCTGGAGTATCAATAAGGTTTAACTTATATGTTTCACCCCCCTTTTTATACTCCATCTGTATTGCGTGACTTTTGATTGTTATTCCTCGCTCACGCTCCAAATCCATATCGTCAAGAACTTGATTTTGTAAGTCTTTACCTGATACTGTGTTGGTGTATTCTAATAAGCGATCGGCAAGCGTACTTTTGCCATGGTCAATATGGGCAATTATACAAAAATTGCGAATATTCTTCATCTACGTAATTATTCCATTTTAATACTTTTGCAAAGTTACTATATATCCTCAAATATGCCAAAATGTTTTTAATAAATTATTATTGTTCTAAGCGTATTGATATTGAAATAAAAACTAAAATCTAACGGATAAAAACTAAGAACTTTTATAAATATTTTGTATCTTCGCAAAAATAAAAAATGATTATTTATGACTAAATATATTGGTGCTCACGTTTCGGCAGCAGGAGGTGTAGAAAATGCACCTTTAAATGCTCACAATATTGGGGCTACTGCTTTTGCCCTTTTTACTAAAAACCAGAGACAATGGATTGCCCCTCCTCTTTCTCAAAAGAGTATTGATTTGTTTAAAGAGAGATGTGCTGAGTTTGGTTACTCGGCCGATATGATACTTCCACACGATAGTTATCTTATTAATTTGGGAAACCCCAATAAAGAGGCTTTGGAAAAATCAAGAAACTCTTTTAATGAGGAGATGCTACGTTGTAGTCAACTTGGACTGAAACTTTTAAATTTTCATCCTGGCAGTACTCTCAAAGAGATTAGTATTGATGAGTGTATTACGCTTATTGCAGAGAGTATTAATATTGCTTTGGATAAAACGGATGGTGTTACTGCGGTTATTGAAAATACTGCTGGTCAAGGTTCTAATATTGGCTTTGAATTTGAACATCTGGCTGCTATCATTGATAAGGTTAAGGATAAAACGAGAGTTGGTGTTTGCATAGACACTTGCCATGCTGTTGCTGCTGGATACGATTTAATATCGGCTGAAGGCTACGAAAAGAGTTTTAACGATTTTGAGAGGATTGTTGGTTTTAAATATCTTAGAGGTATGCACCTAAACGATGCTAAAAAGGGTATTGGCTCTCGTGTTGACCGACACGACTCTTTGGGTTTGGGTGTTATTGGCAAAGAACTATTCTCAAGAATTATGAAAGACGTTAGAATGGATGGTATTCCTCTTATTCTTGAAACTCCTAACGAGGAGATATGGGCTGATGAGATTGCCTGGTTAAAAAACGAAGTTGAGAAATAATTTAAATAAATTATTGTTTTACTATGAAAGAGAAACAAAATATATTGGATCGCCGCTATATGAAAATGGCTGAAATATGGGCTGAAAACTCATATTGCAAACGTCGCAAGGTTGGTGCTTTAATTGTTAAAGATAAAATGATTATCTCGGACGGATACAATGGAACTCCTTCGGGATTTGAAAATATATGCGAGGATGAAACAGGTCATACTAAATCGTATGTTCTTCATGCCGAAGCAAATGCTATTACAAAAGTTTCGAGAACTAACAATAGTAGCGAAGGTGCTACTTTATATGTTACTGCTTCGCCTTGTATTGAGTGTGCTAAACTTATTATTCAGGCAGGTATTAAAAGGGTGGTCTTCTTAGAGTATTACAGACTAAGCGAAGGCCTTGACCTATTAAAAAGAGCAGGTGTTGAGGTTTGCTATATTGGTGATGAGAAAATTGACGAATAGTTGATTAATTATTTATGAAAAAAGGTTTTAAAATATTATATCCCCTATTACTTGCTATTGCAATTGTTATTGGTATTTACATAGGTGCTGCATATAACAATTCGCCTATTTCAGTTATACCAAACTTTGGGCAAAGCAAAATTAATGGTTTAATGTATTTGATAAGTAACGAGTACGTTGACTCTGTTAATATTGATTCGCTTACCGAAAAGGTTATTCCTAAAATTATTGGAGAGTTAGATCCTCACTCTTCGTATATTCCAGCAGAGGATTTGGAGATTGTCAACAATGATCTTGATGGTTCGTTTAGTGGTATTGGCATTCAGTTTAGTATATTGAACGATACTATTATGGTAGTGGATGTAATATCGGGAGGTCCATCAGAAAAGGCTGGGGTTTTAGCTGGCGACAGGATTATTGCAGTAAATGACTCTTCTATTACTGGTAGTTCGATAACAAACGAAAAGGTTATGCACCGATTGAGAGGTCCAAAGAATAGTAATGTTAAGTTATCTATTCTTCGCCCCTCTTCAAAAGATATTTTAAATATAGATATTACTCGTGGAGATATTCCTGTTAACAGCATTGATGTTGCGTTTAAGCCTAATGATGAAATTGGGTATATCAAGGTTAGCAAGTTCGGGAAACATACTTATAGCGAATTTTTGACATCTTTAGCAAAATTAGCCGTAGAGGGAACTTCTAAATTCATTATAGACCTTAGAGGTAACTCTGGTGGATATATGGAATCGGCCATTAATATGGTTAACGAGTTCCTCCCTGCTGGTTATATGATTGTTTATACAAAAGGTAATGCTTCGCCTTTAAACGAGGTATTCTCTAATGGTGTGGGCTCATTCCAGGATAATCAGATTGTTGTTCTGGTTGATGAATGGTCGGCTTCGGCAAGTGAAATTTTTGCAGGGGCTATTCAAGATAACGATAGGGGCTTGATTATTGGACGCCGCTCATTTGGTAAAGGGTTAGTTCAACAACAGATTCCGTTTAATGATGGTTCGGCTATCAGACTGACTATTGCAAGATATTACACCCCTTCGGGACGTTCTATTCAGAAAGAGTATAAAATGGGAGACAGTGAAAACTATGAAAAAGATCTGCTTAACAGATTTGAACATGGTGAATTTGACTCACAAGATAGTATTCACATAAACGACTCTATTAAATATGAAACTTTATACGGAAGAACTGTTTACGGCGGTGGAGGTATTATGCCCGATATTTTTGTCCCTCGTGATACTTCTTTTTATAGTCCGTATTTGACTCAAGTTGTAAATAATGGAATAATTTATCAGTTTGCATTTAAATACTCTGATGAGAATAGAGAGAAATTGTCAAAATTCAAATCTGCAAAGAGCCTACTTGTTTATTTGAAGGGTGAGGATATTCTTGATCAGTTTGTTGCCTTTGCCGCAAATAAAGGTATTAAAACTCGACCAATATATATAAATATTTCGCGTAAGGAGATTTTGAATAACTTGTACGCCAATATTGCTCGTAATATTTTGGGAGACGAGGCCTTCTACCCTATTATTCTGATGAATGATGAAACTTTCCGTAAAGCGGTAGAGATTTTAAATGAGAATAAAGGATTTCCTTTAAGAGAGGATGAGGTTTATGAATAAGGCAGATTTAAGATTACATATAAAAAAATGCAAACTCAATATTTCGCAAGAAGAGAGAGAATCTGCTTCAACTATAGTTATGAATAAAATTGAGTCGCTTACTCAATTTAAGGAGTCTAAAAATATATTGTTATATAACGCTCTACCCGATGAACTTCCAACTGACTGTATGTTAGAGAAATGGACAGATTCAAAAGAGTTATTCCTTCCGGTTGTTGCAGGCGACAACCTGGTTATAAAGAGATACAATAAAGAGTTGTTAAAGGTTGGTGCTTTTGGTATTTTAGAGCCTACGGGAAAGGAGATTGACTTTAAACTAATTGACTTTATTGTTGTTCCTGGTGTTGCGTTTGACAGAGAACTTAACAGACTTGGCAGAGGTAAAGGTTTCTATGACAAGTTACTTGCTAACAGTAATGCTTTTTTGGCTGGTGTTGGATACGATATACAGATTGTTGATTGTATTGATACTGAGCCTCATGACATTAAAATGAATTGTATAATTACAGAAAAAGAGATACTATGAAAAAATTATTTTTATCAATTGCCTTAATGTTGTTTTCTACAACTTTTATGGCTCAAGATTTACCTAAACTTCCTATTGATGAGAATGTGAAGTATGGTGTTTTAGAGAACGGTTTGACATATATTATTCGTCATAATGATGAGAGTAAAAATCGTGCTAATTTCTATATTGCTCAAAAGGTTGGTTCGGTTCTTGAGGAGGATAATCAAAGAGGTTTAGCACACTTTCTGGAACATATGGCCTTTAATGGCAGCAAACACTTCCCTGAGAAATCAATGATTAACTATTTAGAACGCAACGGTGTTAAGTTTGGTAATGACCTCAACGCTTACACATCGTTTGATCAAACTGTATATAACATTGATAATGTTCCTACTGACAGGGAAAACATAGTTGACTCTTGCTTGTATATTTTATATGATTGGTCGGCAGCCATATCGTTAGAGCATGATGAGATTGATAACGAACGCGGTGTTATTCTTGAAGAGTGGAGAACTCGCAATACTGCTCCTTTGCGTTTGTATGAGGCTACTGCTCAAGTATTATTCAAAGGCACCAAATATCCTAACAGAATGCCTATTGGTACAATGGATGTTGTCCAAAACTTCTCGTACGAGACATTGAAAAATTACTATAAAAAATGGTATCGTCCCGACCTTCAAGGTATTATAATTGTTGGAGATATTGATGCTGATGCTGTTGAGGCTAAAATTAAAGAGATTTGGAGCGAACGAAAATTAGATGAAAATAGAGCCGAAAGGGTTTGGGAGAAGATTCCCGATAATGTAACTCCTCTTGTTTCAGTTGCAACAGACAAGGAGTACAACCGTACTGATGTTTCGATTTATTGTAAACATAACCCTCTTGACAAAGAACTAAAATCAACAATGCTTGGTGTTGAGGATGTTTATATTAAATCGGTTCTTGGAGACATTTTCACTCAACGTATTATTGAGATTTCGCAAAAACCAGGTTCTGTTATATTAAACGGAAGATGTATTGACGGTAAAATGTTGGCTGATAAAGACGCCTTTATGGTTGATGCTGTTGCTAAGGAGGGAATGAGCAAGGAGGCTATTATTGTTTTGGCTACTGAAATAGAGAGATTACAAAGATATGGTATTACCGCAGGAGAGTATGAACGTGCCAAAGCAAACATTATATCGTTCTATGAAAGAGAATATAATGAGCGTGCAAAGGTTGCAAACTCAAAATATATAAAAGAGTATTTGAATTTCTTCTTGAATGGCGGCTCTATTATGGGTATAGAGAAAGATTTTGAGGCAATAAAGAGTATTGCCAACAAAATTACTGTTGAAGATATTAACAACTATATTAAAACTGTTGTTACTGACAATAACCGAGTTGTTTTAATTGAGGCTATTGAGAAAGAGGGAGTTACATATCCAACTGAGAAAGAAATTCTTACTATTTTAGAGGATGTAAACAATAGCGATATTGAACCTTATAAAGATGAAATGGGTGACAAAGAACTTATTTCAAAAGAGATTATTCCTGGTAAAGTTGTTAAAGAGAGTGTTGACAAAAAACTTGGTACTAAAACATGGACTCTTTCAAACGGGGCTAAGATAGTTTTAAAAAATACCGACTACAAGAAAGACCAAATAATGATAAATGGTGTTAGCAAGGGTGGTGCGTATTTGTACGATAACAATGAGGCTGACGTATATAACACTTTGGTATTTGATGAAGTTATAGGTTTAAGTAAATTAGGAGGATTTACCAATAACGAAATTAAAAAGTTATTGGCTGGTAAACGTGCTAATGCTTCGATTAGTTTAGGTAACAAGTCAGAGGCCGTAAGAGGCGTTAGTTCGGTTAAAGATATTGAAACTTTCTTACAACTAATTTATCTTCATTTTACTGATATCAGCAAAGATAATGAGGCTTTCTCTGTTTGGCAGGATGCTCTTAAAGAGGCTTTGAAAAATATAGATGCCGACCCTAAAAACGCTGTATCTGACTCGGTTGCAGTTGCCATATACAAAGGTAATCCCAGAAGAGTTTCAATGAATATTGATAAAGCGAAGTTAATTAATTACGATAGAATCATTGAGATTTGGAAAGAGCGTTTTAGCAATGTTGGCGATTTTACTTTCAATGTTGTTGGTAATATTGATGAAGAGACTCTACGTCCTCTATTCGAAAAATATATTGGCTCTCTTCCCTCTTCTAAGAAAAAAGAGAAATGTGGTAACGACAAATATGGTATGCGACACGAAGAATACATTAATGTATTTGAAAAAGAGATGGAAAACATTGTAGGTACTGTTAACTGCGGATTTATTGGCAAGACTAAATGTACTACAAAAAATATGATGATGCTAAGTATATTTGAGCAAATTATGGATATGGTATATACTGCTACTATACGCGAGGAAGAGGGCGGAACATATGGTGTTGGTACAAAAGCAAGCATTACATTAAATAATGAATGGGTATTCCGTTTTGCTTTTGACACTAACGTTGAGAGTATGGAACGTTTGAAAAATCGTGCTGTTAAAGAGATGTATAAAGTAATTAACGAAAATATTGACAGTGAGAAATTTGAACGCGTTAAAAAGTATATGCTCAAAAAGGCTAACGATAATGTAAAACGAAACAGTTTCTGGGTTAGCGAACTTAACGATAAGGCTCTTTTCGGTAGTACTGATATTTTGAACTATGTTGAGATAATAGAGAATATAACTGCTGAGGATGTTCAAAAATACATAAAGAAAGTTTTCAAAAAGGCCGACAAGTTTGAAGTTATGATGATTGGTGTTAATAACTAATATTAATAGATATAACATCTTTGATTAACCAACATTAATGACTAAATACAATAGGAGAAATGAGTAATAGCACATTTTTGTATATTGTTGAAATTATAGGAACTTTTGCTTTTGCAATAAGTGGTATAAGAATGGCTGCCCGAAAGAGGTTTGACCTCTTTGGGGCATACGTTGTTGGTCTTGTTACTGCTATTGGTGGCGGAACTCTTCGTGACCTTCTATTAGATGTTACCCCATTCTGGATGAGCGACTCTATATATTTGATTATTACTGCCGCCGCTTTGCTATTGGTTATTATTCTTCAAAAGAACATTCTCCGTTTTGAAAATACATTCTTTATTTTTGACACCATAGGTTTGGCTCTTTTCGTAGTTGTTGGTATTCAAAAATCAATTGCTTTGGATTTCCCATTTTGGGTTGCAATAATAATGGGTACTCTGACTGGTGCCTTTGGTGGTATATTAAGAGATATTCTTGTTAATGAGGAACCTCTTATTTTCAGAAAAGATATTTATGCTTCGGCTTGTATCTTTGGCGGTATTGTTTATTGGGTTTCGTTTCGTATGGGCGTAAATGATATTATCACTCAGATTCTTGCTGCTGGCGGTGTTATTGCTACTCGTATTATGGCTGTGAGATATAAATGGACTCTACCAACTCTTAAAAGCGAGGAGGATTTATAAGATTACTTTATGAAAGTTTGTATAGCAGAGAAACCAAGTGTTGCCAAAGAGATTGCTTCAATCATTGGAGCAAACAATAGACAAGATGGCTATTTTGAAGGAAATGGCTACTGCGTCACCTGGACCTTCGGACACCTTTGTTCTCTTAAAGAACCTCATGAATATGCTACCGAATGGAAGAATTGGAATATAAACTCTCTTCCCATGATTCCACCTAAATTTGGAATTAAACTTATTAATGATAAAGGAGTAGAGAAACAATTTGCAACTATTGCAAAACTTATTGCTTCGGCTGATACAGTTATTAACTGCGGTGATGCTGGACAAGAGGGTGAGTTAATTCAAAGATGGGTTATGCAATTGGCTGGTTGCAAATGTAAGGTTGAGAGATTATGGATTTCATCTCTTACTGAAGAATCGATTAGAGAAGGTTTTAATTCTCTTAAACCTCAAGAGGAGTTTGATAAATTGTATGAGGCTGGACTTACCCGTGCTATTGGGGATTGGTTATTAGGAATTAATGCAACAAGACTTTATACTGTTAAATACGGACAGAACAGACAAGTATTGTCGGTTGGTAGGGTGCAAACTCCTACCCTTGCTCTAATTGTTAATCGCCAAAAAGAGATTGAAAACTTTATCCCCTCTCCATACTGGGAACTAAAAACTGTTTATAGAGATACTGTTTTTTCTGCTGCAAAGGGTAAATTTGACACAATAGAGAAAGGACAAGAGGCTCTGAACGCCATATTGGACAAGGAGTTCGTTATTACTGATATTTCAAAGAAACAGGGTAAAGAGGCTCCTCCTCGCCTATTTGATTTAACTTCGCTACAGGTAGAGTGTAATAAGAAATTTTCTTTCTCAGCCGATGATACATTGAAAATTATCCAGGCTTTATATGAGAAAAAGTTTACTACTTATCCTCGCGTTGATACTACTTTCTTAAGTAATGATATATACTCTAAGGTGCCTGGAATAATGGGGGCTTTAGGTAGAAATACAACATATAATGAGTTTATAAGCAAACTTAATCTTAAAAATCTACCCAAATCAAAAAAGGTTTTTGATGATTCAAAGTTTACTGACCACCATGCTATAATTCCTACTAATGTTTCGCCAACATCTCTCTCGGATAACGAAAGAAAGGTTTATGACATTATTGTTAGACGCTTTATTGCTGTATTCTTTGCTGATTGCAAATTTGCAACTACTACGGTATTAGGAGAGTGCAATGAGGTGGAGTTTAAGGCTACTGGTAAAGAGATTTTAGAGCAAGGTTGGCGTGTTGTTTTTGAAAAGAGTAAAGGTGATGATGAAAACCCAAATGAAGATGAGGAGAAGATATTACCTACTTTTGTCAAAGGAGAGAGTGGACCTCACACACCCACTCTATCAGAGAAGATGACTCAACCTC
>JAFQBL010000010.1 GCA_017416695.1 Bacteroidales bacterium
ATTTTATAGACCAATTCTTCCTTAGAGTATGATGATATCTTTGTTATACCCATACCCTTAGCAATAGAGTGCAAATCATCTAAAGATTTTGCATTCAATTCTGAAATATTGTACATGAAATAATAATATATTTAAGGTGTCCACCTTAATGTTTAATTATAACAGATAATCTGTTGTTATATAATTACTATGGATTTTTTTATAGAAATACACATACCATCTCTTTTTTAGAGATAATATTGTTCTCAATGACAACACTCGCCATTTATATATTCCTCTTAATAAAATTGATATTTGTTTATCATTTGAGGAATAGCCCTAAACCGAACCCTACAGAACAGTCTGCCACTTATATAACAAACTTCATCTATTTCTGGTTTGGGGATAATTATAAATAGATTTTCCTTATGGAATTCTCTACAAAGGTAGAGATTTTTTTATAAAAAACCAAATTTAGATATTTTTTGTTCAATACTCTTATAAATCTATTTGCAAGCCATCGTATGCAAAATAAACATTTTCAGGTAATTGTTTTGATACTTCATCATGTAGTCCCATTTGATGACTCATATGTATTAAATATGTTTTGCGAGGTGATACACGCTCTATTACATTTAGGGCATCTTGAAGAGTTTGATGCGAAATATGTTTGTTTTTTCGCAAAGCGTTTATAATTAAAACATCAAGGCTTTTCAACTTTTCCTCCTCTTCGTCAGAAATCGTAAGCATATCTGTAATATATGCCACATTTCCACATCTATACCCCAATATAGGTAAATTATAATGCATTACTCTTACAGGCTCTATATCTCTTCCTAATATATCAAATGGTGTATTATCTATGATTTTAATATCAAATTGTGCTACTCCTGGATATCTGTTTTCACCAAAGCAATATGGAAATATCCTTTTTATAGAGTCTGCCACATTCTGCTCCATATAGATAGGCATTGGTTGGGTATATGTAAAGGAACGCAATTCATCTAATCCAGAGATATGATCATAATGGTGGTGCGTCAACAATACAGCATCTATATGTTTAATATCATAGTTCAACATCTGCTGACGAAAATCTGGGCCACAATCTATTAGAATATTTTTGTCTTCATCAGATATTAATACCGAACTACGCAACCGTTTGTCTTTTGAATTAGAAGATTTGCAAACTTCACACTCACACCCTATTTGAGGTATTCCTGTTGATGTTCCTGTCCCTAAAAATAAAATTTTCATATTTTAATTCTATATATATATTACTTCAGGAACAATATCAACTCCATATTTATCATAAACAGACTTCTTTATCTGATCTGCCAACTCTATAATATCTGCAGGAGTTGCATTGTTTTCATTAATCAGTACTAAACACTGTTTATGATACACCGACGCTCCTCCTACCTTTTTTCCATGCCAACCCGCATTATCAATTAACCATGCTGCTGATAGTTTAACTTTATTATCTGGTAATTGATATGAAACAATATTTGGATATTTTTCCTTTAAAGGCAGAAATATATCTAAATCAATTACGGGATTTATAAAGAAACTTCCTGCACTCCCAATTTCTGAAGGATCTGGCAATTTTTGTCTTCTAATATCTATTATTGCATCCCTAACATATTGTAATGTAGGAGTTTCCCCAACTGCACTCTTTAGATTTCCATATTCCAATTTATAGTTGGGCGTTTTTCCTAATCGGTATTCTACATATGTAATTATATATTGGCCTTTTAATTGCGTTTTAAATATACTGCTTCTGTACCCATATTGACACTCTTCATTGGTAAATATTGTTTCAACTCCAGTCTCCACTTCAATAGCATACACTCGCTCAATAAGGTCTTTTGCTTCTACTCCATAGGCTCCAACATTTTGAACCGCTGACGCACCTACTTCTCCAGGAATATAAGAAAGGTTTTCTACTCCATACCAATTATTTGATACCGCATATGCAACAAAATCATCCCAAACAACCCCTGCTCCTACTTTCAGTATTACACAATCTTCATTATCTTGAACAGAAATATCTTTTATCTTTGAATGTAATATGACACCTGGATAATCTTTTGTAAACAATAAATTACTACCTCCTCCTATTTGTAAGAAATTATTACTTTTTATTACAGGAGAGATTAATAAGGAGCGTAAATCTTCAACTGTATCGTACTCTACAAAATAACGTGTTGTTATATCCATACCAAATGTATGGTATGTTTTCATTGATATATTTTCTCTTATATCTATCATGTCTTTTTACATTACTCGGAACTCAACTAATAATCCGTCTTTAAACTCCAAATATGTTCCTGTTCTATAAATCCATCGCTCTCGCAATCCTGAATACTCAGGTATCTGAGAAACCTCATTAGGTAAACCAAGAGATATGCTACACTCATTCTTTGTCATTCCCAATGTGACTTTTGCTTGTGTTATCTGTTCCCAAACACTATCTTTATTTGAGGATATTTATCTCGAGGATTTGAGAATGAGAATAGTTTATCAAATGCTGAATATTGAGACATATACATTGTTGTATATACCATATACACTTCTCCTTTTTCTGTTTTAAACATTACAGATAAAGGGTATATTTTGTTTCCTGCGACAATCTTTTGTATTGTTACAGGAATTAATCTTCGCCCCTTTTCTTCCACTCCATCAGTTGTGTACCAATTATATGTTTTTATATATACTATCTTTCCTCTTAAAAGCGAGTCAGCTTTTGATATATAGTTATATGAAACAAACTCGGGCAACAATGGAGTAAAATTTGAGGAAAATATATCTGCTACTGGTTTTGAAACTTTATATATAAAATGGCTATTATCCATTTCAAATAGTATATTAGTTTCAAAACCTTTCCATGTTTGAATCTCTTCAAGTCCTTTATATTCAAAGACTGCTCCCTGCAAATTTGAATAGTCATCTTTTACTCCCTCCTTAGGATATAACAAAGCTGGCAATTCACTGGTTACACAAACAAATTTATCTCCACTCTCCCACTCTTTTAAATATTTCTCTTTAAAATTTGTCTGCATAAAAAGTTTCTCTTGCGACAAACTCTCTTGTTCATCTTCTGCCATTTTGGAAGATGAACATGAGGATAATAATATTAGCAATATTAATATTCCTACTAATTTAATGTTATATATATTAGATAGTTTCATCAATATGATTTCGTAGAATATTTTTTATCTTATCTATTGCTGCTCGCAAATAATGGACTCTACATTGCTCTTCATCGGGCAATGTTTCTATTTTTGAGTCTGATATTAAATCTTCAACATAATCTATTATTCTTTGCATATTGTCAATATCATGGAGTTCGGAGTATGTATATAACATTTTTAAGCACGTATCTATGTCATATCTATCAAGAGCCAATGCCTTCTCATAATAATTTAATGCCTCTCTATATTCTCCACGCTTTGCTTCTATATCTCCTCCTAATATATACGCCTTTCCATCAAACTCATCATAATCAGAAGACTCAAGTTTTAAGAATGTCTCCTTTGCCATATCATAATTCTCCTGCTCATAATAGAGTTTTGTCAACATATATAATATGTCTGAAGAGTGAGGTTCTATCTCCTCTGCTTGTCTCAACAAATCAATAGCAACTAATTGCTGTTGAGATTTGTATCTGTTTTGAGCCTTTACATACAAGATTTTTGCATCTAAAGGATAGTGCTTTAAACACTCATCTAATATACTATCACTCTTATCATACAACTCTAATTTGTTATAACATGTTGCCATTAACGTGTATATATACTCGTTTTTGCTTTTATCTAACAAATCAAGTATTACTATTGCATCTTTATAATAACCTTGCTCAGCAAAACAATATGCTTTATAATATAACGCATCTGGGTTTTCAGGCTCAATTGCCAACGCATATTCTATGGCTTCAGATGCTTTTTGAATATCTGAGTGGTATAGATATAACTCTATTGCTCTTAACCACTCGTGATAGGAGTATGGATCAATATCAAGAATTTTCTCAACTACCTGTAACTGCAATCTGTACTCCGACTCCTCCTCTAACACTTTCACAAATTCTCGTAAAAGATATAATTGCTGAGTCCTTTCAAATTTTTTAATAGAACTAAATATATCAAGAAGTATCTCCTTATATAGTTTATAGTCGGCACATAAATCAATTACACTCAAAAGATGTTCAGTTTGCAGACTTTCCTCTTTTAGTAACTCTTTTATTATAGTTATTGCCTCATCAATATCTCCAGATATTAATCGTAATTCTGCTCTTATTAATTGAGCCTCATCACTTTTATCTGTAACAATAGACATTAGATTTTCAGCTTCATCTATTTGACCTTTAATCAAAAGAAAATATGCTTTTCGCGTTATGAGTTCTTCCGACATAGGATGATACTTTAACCCCATCTCTATTGCCTCTATTGCATTAGATAGCATTGAAGCCATTTCATACTCCAATGCTATCTCTTCATAATCTTCTGTATCGAACCACTCTACGCTTTCTCCTCGCAACATACTCTCATATCGCAATAACAAATCTGTTTTTTTGCTCATACTCAAATACAATGTGGTTCTACTAAAATGTATGTTTTATGCTTTATATCCGTCTTTTAACGAAACAGTTCTATTAAATACTAATTTACCAGGACATGAGTCTTTATCTACTGTAAAATATCCTATACGTTGGAATTGATAACGATCTCCTACTTGCGCAGTTTCAGCAAGATATTGCTCTGCGTATCCCTTAACAACCACTAAAGATTCGGGATTAAGAAGTTCTCTGAAATCTTTCTCTTTCTCCTCTGCAGGATTTTCAACAGTAAATAATCTATCGTATAATCTGACCTCTATCTCTTGATTATATTGAGCGGATACCCAATGAAGTGTTCCTTTTACTTTACGAGCACTCTC
>JAFQBL010000091.1 GCA_017416695.1 Bacteroidales bacterium
ACCTGCCGATGCAATATATACAATCTCAACCTCTGCCACCTCAACCTCGCTCTCCTCAATAGCAGTTATATCGGTATCGCCAAAGGTGATGACCTCAATATCTTCTATTGCCATAGGGGTTGCCACGCCAGAAATGGTGATGTTTACTTCATCCTCCGAAGGGAATGTGATTTTGTCTATTTCATCAATATTGATTGACTGAAACGAACCTTGAGATGTTAGATAGACATTCATATAGTCTGTTGATTGGGCTTGTATGCCTACCAACGGAATGATTGCCAATATCATTAACAATTGTTTGAAGAGGTTTTGTTGCATATTCTTTTTATTTTATTAATTTATTCTTTTTATAATTACAAAGATATATTTTACATAAAAAACAAATAATTAGCACTTTATAAGTTTATTTACTATGGCAAAAATTGTTAAACCTGCTGGGGAGTGTATCTGCAATTTTGCAGATATGTTTCTGCGATGAGTGGTTACAGTATGTACCGAAAGATATAACTCCTCGGCAATCTCTTTATTGCTCATACCTTTTGCTACGCATATTATAATCTCTTTTTCACGTTCACTGAGCGTTTGTATCTTCTCTGCATCAGTCAACTCTTCATCTTCTGCTTTTGACATCATAAACTCTCCTCGAGCAACCTTTTCCTCTATACGCACAACCGCTGGAACAAAGAGTTTATCTTCAACCATTCGGTGTAGCATTAGATCCTGTTCGCAATTTATTATATCAAATAGTGCAGAGTTTAAGAGATTATTTTCTCTTTGTGGATAATAGCGTATAATTATATCTTTCAGTTCCTGAAGTTTATACTCTATATCGTTATGTTTCTCGGCAAAGACAGATATAGAGTAGTTTGTAGATATAACTCCTCGCAAAAGGTTATCAACGTATGTAAACACTGTTTTATTCTCGTGTTCCATATGAGCCCTCACCTCTCCTACATACTCATCGTAAAATTTTATTATCAGCATTGCCACACTGTCGCTTCCCGAGCAATCTATTGCCTCAATTAACTTGCGGCGAATAGCAGGAAGATTGAAATCCAAAAAGTAATTGTGTGCTTGCTTTAGATAGTTTATTATTGAGGGTAATGATATATTTTCTACTGCACATACCTTGTTTGATACAAAGTTGGCTACTGAAAGGAATGTTGCACAATCAACGCCTTGCTCCGAGCATATTGTCTGCACAGTTTTATCGCCAAAACCCAACGATATTCCAAACCTACTCATTACCATTATAAGCAAGTTGTTATCGTTTATTAGCGTACTCATTTTATGAGTTGGACGATATTCTGTTATCATAAATTGTTTATTACTACACTCTCAATATTCTCTTTTGCTGACGTGACTTGTCACATTCCTACTTTATTGAGATATAAATTTCTTAAGCAAAAATATACAATATTTTTATTAAGACACTACTGCTTAACAATTTATAATATTTATTATGAGTTAGAAATTAATTCCCAATTTCTAACTCATAATTCTTTATTAATAAGAAACGCTCATATCTGTTGGTACTGCTATATAGAAGTCGGCTCTGCCTTTGTTCTCATCTTCGAGCGAAGTGATATCATCTTGGCGCACGTTGCATATTGTTACCACGCTTAATTGGGGTGCATACTCAGAGAGATAGGGGACTATACCTTGTTTAAAGTCAGAGTGGTAATTTCCGTTTATATGCAAAAAATATTTACTGCCACTCTTTGCTATATTCCATGCCATTGTGGCATCTTTTATCGCTTGTGCTTGCGCCATATATTCAGCATTTGATTCACTACCTGAAAACATCTGCATAAGAGAGAATGCCGAGTTCTCCTCCTCTTGTTTAAAGGTTACAGGCAAAGGTGGCAGGTATGATTTTGCCTCTTGTGAAAGAGAATCTAAATATTGTAGCCCTTTGTTCTTTACCACATTGGCATATCGGCGAGGTACGTTAGTTGCCACAAAGGGGATATTATTCTCTTTTGCAAAATATACAAATGGGTAGTAATCGGTTGAGTAGTTGGGCCATAGACGTGCTTCATCTTCAAAGCGATCATATGTTATTACCCTCTGCATATACTCATCTATTATCAACTGATTGTCTGCTTCAAACATCTCGGCTCCCATAGTAAACTCGTTACCATGTTGAGTGTATAGCGAACGTGCCACTTCCAACTCTAACCAGTGTGCTATTGCACAGTTGTGTATCTCTCCAAAGAGTACTACATTGTAGGGGCTTATTTTTTTTATCAGAGTTTCATAGCCTATCTCTTTACCCTCTGAATCAAATATAGTGTACGCCTTTTTATATCCCTTTTGTGCATTCACCGAAAGAGTGAAAAGTAATGTAAAGGTTATTATAATGTATCTCATATATTTATTTTATTATATTGTTTGACAACAAATAAAAGGCTGAAGTTTTAGGCTTCCGATGTTTGAGAAACCGCAGTTTACTAATGGTAAATGAGGATTTCGAAAACAAGGATAACGACAAAATTCTCCTTTTTATACGCTCTTATTCTATCTCTTATAATCTCCTATATATAACAATATAGCCCTCTCAGGATGCAAATATTTATTAAATGCCTCTTGAAGTGTTTCGGGTGTAATCTCTGAAAGTACCTCTTCATATTGGTTGAAATCAGATAGAGTTTCTCCGCTCTTAATGAGATTTATCAAATTGTTTTTCCAATCGGCTACTGCCTGCTCGTTTAACACCTGACGTTTGGTTACTATAAACGAACGTTTCAATGCTTGTAACTCTGTATCTGAAATAGGTGTACTCTTCAATGAGAGGATAATTGAAGATAGTAACTCCTCAGCAAATGCCATGTTATGACTATCAACGGCTCCCATAAAATCGAAATAGAATGTTTGTTGTGGTAGTCCATTATATACAATTCCTACGTAGGGAGAGTATGCAATATTCTCTCTCTCACGAAATACTTTCAGAAATCGGTCTTGCAACACATCTCTCATCAATTTTAATGTTAACGAATTTTTTAGCGAAGGAGTATAGTTCCCTGCCAATATGTAATCAAAGGCTGTTTGCGTTTGATTATCACCCTCAAACGCCTCGCTATAATATGTTTGTGGGAGTTCGTATGGAGTTGAAGTGAAGGTGTATGAAGCAGGGGTTGAACGCATATCTGCAAAAGTTGATACCAGTAGGGTTGCCATAGCATCTGCATCAAAACTTCCTGTCAACAATATTGTTGTTCCTTGTGGGTTAGAGAATAGGGTTGTATAGTATGTTGCTATTGAATCGAGATTAAGACTTTTTATATCTTCAACTCTTCTTGCTCTTATGTTTTTGTGCGAGGTGTTGCCCAAAATATAATCCATACGATTTACCAACATACGTTCAGAGTCTCGTTTCATCATTTTTTGCAGTAATGTTTCATCGCCAAATGACTCTACTTCATCTGCTTTTACCTCCTCAAAATCGGAGTAACAACGCTCAGGTCGATGTATTTTTTCATATACAAGATTAAACATTTCCCCTGCCTTTGAGGTTGGTGCAGAGGCTAACAGTTCGTGCCAATGTGGACTTATTCCTGTATTTAGTGCCAATGAGTTTTGCAACATATATGTTGTTATGGTGTCGTATGGAACAGCATCAATCATTCCCATCTCCATATATCCTGCTGTTGCATCGTATTTATACAAATCCTCTTCACTTAAATCTGCCACACCTCCTCGTGCAAAGAGTGAGAGTTGCACTCTATCAGAGCCATCGCAAGTGGGTCGGAGTAATATTCGTAATCCATTTTTAAGATTTATCTCCGAAACCGATATGTTTTCGTAATAGTAGGTTGATTCTACATCGTTGGGGTTAAAGGCTTTTGTAACCTGTAAACATTCTGGAGTAGATATAACAACCTCCTCTTCTTCCTCTTTTTGTTTATATATAAATGGTTCGGCTTGTAGTGTTGCTCCTCGCCTCCATGCCTCATCAATATCTTTAACCGAAATACTCTCCTCCTTGCCATATTTGTTTGTGTATGCTACAAGCAGAGTTTCGTTCTTATAGTCAATCCAACGTTTAAGCATCCAAAGCAACTGACGTGCTTCTGTTCTGAGTATCTTTTCAACTAAACGCTCCATCTCGTGCTGCGTTTGAATATATCTGTCGCCTGAGATTATGTAATCGGCAAAGTCTTCGCACCACATTGATGAAGGTAGGGTGTTATTATATATCTTTAGTGAGTGTAACATACTTGACTTTACATCCGCCATTTCATCGGGCGTAAATCCGTTATGCCATACGTAATGAAGTTCTGATACCAACTCCGATATTTGTTGCAGTAACTCCTCTCTACTTGTTCCAGAGAAGGAGAATACCAAATGTTTCTTATCGGCAAGATACCATGAATCGGACACTGAGATATTCATTCCTCGTGCCAAAAATCTGTTTGACAATGCTCTTACCAACAGGTTGTCTAACTCTCTACGATATACTGTCTCTAAAGTTTTTCCCACTATACATTTGTGTGGGATTATAAGTTCTAACTTTGATTTTCGCATCAAAGTATCACACACCTCTTTTATCTGTGTTCCTTTTTTGTAGGTTAAAGGATATTGTTCATACCCTTCAGGTGTATGAGTGGGTACAGAAGAGAATATCTTCTCTATTTTTTGTTTTATATCAGCGGTATCAACCATTCCAACAACAACCACAGAGGCTAATTGCGGAGTGTACCAATGTTTATAAAAACCTTTTAATTTTTTATTATCAATTCGTTTGATGTCTTTCTCTCTTCCAAGAGGTATATGGTCGGCAAAGCGTCCGTTGCCAATCTTTAGCGAATAGAAGTTATCTTCAATTTGATAACCGCGAAGTTCCTCTAATATCACTCCCCTCTCTTTTTTTATTCTCTCCTCCTCAAAGGTAATGCCACACAACCAATCGCGAAGTGCAATTAACGAGGTATCAATTGCTGTGTCGTATTGATTATCAACAGGTACTGTTACCGAATATATGGTGCGGTCGTAACCTGTATAGGCATTAATATCGCTTCCAAACTTCATACCTACACTCTCCCAATACTCAATCATTTTACGTTCAGGAAAGTTCTCTGTTCCTAAAAAGGCAGCATGTTCCAAGAAGTGTGCGGCACCCTTTTCGTTGCCTCTCTCCTGTACCGAACCCAAACGCATAACCAATCGCATCTCAACGCTATTATTGGGATGATTATTGGGGCGAATAATATAGTGCAAGCCATTATTTAGCCAACCCTCAATGGTATTAGATGGTAACTCAATCGGCATCTTGTCAGACACCGATTGAGCATTTATGGTTTGCAATGATAGTGCAAATATGAATAGCGATAATATTCGCAAAAGTTTCATTATTCTCAACTATTTTATTTTGCTGCATTCATTACATATGTTACCTCTACATTTTGATAACCATATGAGTTATACATATCAAATGGGAATACAAATTTGAATGTTCCTTCCTCAAAGTTGTATGAAGATGTTGGCTCTACCCAGTCTGTTGGCTCATTACCAAAGTAGTCTTCTGATATTGTGCTTATCAATAGATATTGTTTAGGATCCATTGATGCTCCATACTCAAATAATTCGCTCAATGTATATTCTACCATCTCTCCATCGCCATACTCATCAACCTCTACAATCTCTTCAGATTTTGCTTGTAGTTTGTTCCATAATGAGAAGTTATAAGAGAATGGTACTGATGTAATCATATCTCCCCATATATCCTCTACCTCTTGAGTAAATGTTATTTGATCATTCTCTATTGCAAGATCATCAAGAGTCATTTCAAATGTTTCACTTGCTGCAATCATAAATTTACCATCTTCTGCAGGAGTATATCCTACTGCTCCCAACGCTGCAATTGAGTATGGGTATGAATACCATCCTTCATAAACATCTTCTGTTGTGTTTTTACGCAACATCTCAAACATAAAGTCGTTCAATCCCATTGGGTTTGATACCATTTTTAAAACTGGTTTGTCGGCTGTTGCGTTTTCGCTCAATGTAATAATTGTCTCTGATGTGAACTCACGAGCATCATTTCCTTCATTAAAGTACTCTTTGTCATCACCTTCAACATATGGGAATGATACTTTTACAGTACAAGCAACTTTTCCCATCATACGATATAGGTCAATTCCAAGATTCTCTTTTATATCCTGCAATCAAGGCTTTTTGCTCCTCAGTTAACTCAGGCATTGATGCAGCAGGTTGTACTTTTATTGTCCAAGGATTGCTCAACACAATTTTATCGTTGCTTGATGAAGCAATCTTAACTGTTACTGATTGCTCTGTTATTATAGAGTTTTTGTTGTTTGAATATACTTTCAACTCCGCAATTTTTGTGTTTGCAGGAATCTCAATTATATTCTCCTCAAGACGTAGAATATCTCCCTCGTTACCAACCAAGTCGAAGTTGATAGTTGTTGTCTCCTCAACGAAGTATGACAAAAGGATGTTGATAGTAATAGGCTCTGTTGCATCCTCTGCCATTGTTGTTACTCCACCTGTTCCACCATTAACACTTAGTTGAACATAGTTTGTCATTTTCTCTTCGTCATCATCACCTGAACATGATGTTAACACAACTATTGGCAATGCCACCAATAAGAATAAAAAATTTCTTAGTTTCATAATTGATTTGTTTTAAGTTAATATTATGTTTTTATGTTTATCTGTTTATTGGCCAACCATCGTTTTGCGATACTGCCTGGTTATATCGGTACTCCGATGCCGGTATGGGGAAGGTCCATTTGTAACTCTCTTTTCTGATGGTTGTATATGTTGATTTTCCCCATGCTGTATAGCGTTTTAAATCATTGTTTGCAAGACGTTTTATATCGAGGTAGTTTATACCTTCGCCCACAAATTCATTTAACTTTTCTGATATTATTCTCTCTATCAACTCCTCGCCCGTAAGTGTGACAGGTATTGTGTTTGCTCCACAAAGTGAGAGATAGTGGTTTATCTTTGATATACCTGTACTCTCTTCTCCACTGCGACAATAGGCTTCGGCTGCTATAAAATATGCTTCTGCATATCGCATCATATCTACATAGTTGTTTGCCTCCCCTTTACGATTATTCATATTGTATTTACCAAAGAGATTTCTGCTCTCCCCTGCCATTGTAAAGGGATAGAGATTATACTCTCGGCGAACATCACTCATGGCATACTCAACTTTAGGGTTTACAGCAAAGTAGTCGCCATTAGGCTCATCATACTGTATTGATGTGTAGTATGGATTGGTGATATTGAATGCAAATATACGTCCTTCGTATGAGTTTGCACTCCAGAGATAACGATAATTCGCTCCTGTAAACCATGCGTCTTCTGCTCTTGATAAAACATCCTCAGCATACTGGGCTGCCTTTGTATAGTTTCCTGCGTACAACTCTAATTGCGACAATATGTGGTATATTGCTGTTTTTGACAACCAGCCGTTTTTATCGGTATCCGCACTTTGTGCCAAAGCATCAAGCAGTAGAGTTCTAATATAGGTTACACAATCTGATTTTGAGGAACGTGCAACCACTTCAACTCCTATTCTCTTTTTAATTACCACTCCATCGGCATTTATATTTTTATGATATGGTGTAGCAAATAGTTGCAATAACTTAAAGTAACACAATGCCTTAAGTGTTTTTGTTTCACTTGCAATCTGCTTCTTTTCACTCTCTTCTGATGCGTTTGCTGTTGCTACGTTTGGCAGACGCTCTAACAACACATCACAATATGCAATGGTTGTGTAGTATGTACTCCATATCTCCCCTGCCAACTCGTTTATAGAGTTATCTTGCCAACGGTATAGGTTTTGTTGAGATACATCTTTTCCTGATAGGTTTGTGGGGCAAAAGTCCTCTCCCAATATTGAGAGTTGATACTCATAATGGGGATATGATATGTATGCCGATGTTAACAATGAACGTGCTGTTGATACGGTTGTTATTGCATCGGGATCTGAAAATTGATCGGGTGGCGGAATGTTTAACGAACACCCACAAAAGATTGCTACCAAAAGTATGCAGATAGTTTGTTTTATATATCTTTTCATCGTGAGGGTGCATTAAAATGTTAAACTCATATTAATTGTATATACTGGTTGCAGTGTTCCTGCCAATGTTCCGCTCTCGGGATCTGACTCGCTATACTTTGTCCAGGTAAAGAGGTTTGATGCCTGAAATGCAAAGTTTGCATACTTTATGAACTTTATATGTTGTGCCAACCACTTGGGCGGTACGCGATAACGTAACGATATTAACGATAGTCTTAAATAGTTGCTACTACCTACTGTAAGTGAGTTGGGATAGAGCGAAATATTATTCTCTGCAGTTGTTGAGGTGTAGAATGGCGTTGGGTACAACTTGTCTTGATCTCCTGGACGGAACCACATATTTTCGGTTTGTCCTGCAACTGCATTTTTATGTATATCATCTTTTGTTCTTACGTATGAGTAGTTATAGCGTTGTATTCCTCCCAATGAGTAGTAGAAATCTACATCTAAATCGAATGATTTATATGTTAATGTCACTTTGAAACTTCCTGTGTATGGGGGTGTTGAATATCCCAATGCTATAACATCTTCTGCTTTTAATGCCTCAGTGGCTTGCTTCTCTGTTCCGTCGGGAAGCAGGAATACAGGATAACCTGTCAATGGATTTATTCCTAAAGAGTGTGGGCCATAGAGCATATCGTATGATTTGCCTACTTCGTAATCGGGTACTATTGACTCCTCCGATGTGTATATCTTATCGGTATAGTAAAGGTCTAAAACTTTGTTTTTGTTATAAGCCATATTAGCACCAATAATGAATGTCCAGTCGTATAGGTCAACCACTTTGGCATTAAGACTCAACTCCACTCCCTGATTTTGTAATGAACCTATATTACGTTTCAAAGATGAGAATCCTGTTGATGCAGGAATTGGCACATCCAAGAGTGCATCTTCGGTTGTACGATTATACCAATTGACATCAATGGTCAGGCGTTTAAAGAATTCAAGGCTCAATCCTGCATCAATACTCTTTGTCTGTTCAGGCTTGAGATCACTGTTATAGAGTGCAAGCAGATCTAATGGCCTTTGTGTCTCGTACTTTGATGTTGAGTAGGCAAAACTTGCAACGGTTGATGAAATGGATACTCCGTTAAGGTTTGCCATATATCCGTACGATGCTTTAAGGTTTAGGTTAGTAAGCACTCGCTGACGTTTAAAGAAACGATATTGCGATGGTGTCCATCCTGCTCCCACCGCCCATGCACTATTCCAACGTTTGTCTGCTGGCAATACTGATGAGGCATCTAATTTATAGGTTGCAAAAAGGTCGTATGTTCCATCGTAGGTATATCCACTAACAACTCCAATTCCTATTTGGGCACTCTTGTCCCGCAGTCCGCTAACGTAAGGTTGACGGTTTCCCTGAAGCGACTGATTTATTGCTGCTGCCGAGTTTATTGTTCCAACTCCATAGCCTCGCATCAGAACATTATCTGATGAGGTCATATAGTAGTCGGTATTTGCACCAATAGTGAAGTCATGCTTATCGTTAAAGGTCTTGCTATATGTTATACGAACATTTGAAGAGAGGTTTATTGTTGATAGTTTTGATTTTGAGTATATACCTCGCTCCTCTTCGGGAATACCAGAGTGTGTTTCGCTATATGCTGTTGAGGGCGTAAATTGACGATTCTCTGCCAACATAAAGTTTACTTCTCCAACGGCTGCTATATCTAACCCCTGAACAGGTGTTATAGTTATACTTGCTGTTGCTCCTGCATCTGTATCTGTTCCAACTTCGGAGAACTGATTCATTAGATCTTTATATGTTCTTCCTGGATTTGACCACAACTCTCCAAACTTCTGCTCATAAGGGTTTAAATCATAAACTAATGATGCTGGATCATTTGTTGTTCCGTTAGGGGTATTTGTTTTTGAATATCCGCCGTTTACACTCATCATCAAATAACCAATCTTCCCAAGTCGTTGGTCAAGGTTTAACCTTAAACTCATTCTCTGTTTGTCGTTTCCTGGTATTCTTCCGCCCTGTTGAGTATAGTTGGCAGACACATAGTACGATGTTGCATCGCTTCCACCTTTCAAACTCAGGTTGTGTTTTTGGTATAGACTTGTATGCAGTAGTTCATCAAACCAATCGGTGTTGATGTTTCGCATTGAGTCGAGTTTCAATGCTCCTTGCGCTATAAGATTTTGCAAGTTTGGATCGTTTGAGTGAAATCTGTTATAGTAGTCGGCACTATACCGATAACCTGGTGTCTCGGGATTTTGAATAAGACGCTCCAACTCTAACTTTTCGGCTGAGTTCATCATCTCTATTCCTCTTCTACCTCGTGCAGTTACTCCAATATTCATATTGTAGTTTACTGAGGTCTTTCCCTCATACCCGCGTTTTGAGGTTATCTCCAATACTCCATTTGCCGCCTTTACTCCATACAAAGCACAAGCAGCAGCATCTTTCAAAACCTTTATATCTTGAATATCAGAGGTGTTTAAATTGTAAAATGTCTCAGCAGTGATAACCTGACCATCTAATACATAGAGTGGCTCGTTTGTAGCATTGCCTTTTCGCAACGAAGAGTTTCCACGAATACGAATCTCTGGGACTGCACCCAACTCTCCTGTATTTATCACATTCAAACCAGGCACAGAACCTTGAAGAGCCAAACCCATATCTATCATAGGTTTCTCCTCAACGCGTTTAATATCGATGGATTGAACTACTCCACTTTTAGCACGTATATCTATCTCATTGATATTTGTCTTTGCCGATACAACAACCTCATCAAGTTGTGTTTCATCTTCACTTAGAACTATATCAATAACTTTTTCTCCTCTATATTTAATGGTTTTGGTTGTCATTCCCAAAAATGAGTACTCTATAACCGCCCCATTATATACACCTATAAGTTGATAATTTCCGTCTGCATCCGACACAGTTCCCAACTGAGAGTCAAGTATTCGTATTGCCGCTCCTGGCAGTGGATTGCGATCGGCATCAACTACACTTCCTGTTAGTCGCTTTTGAGCCTCAACGCATAGCGGTAAACAAAAAATTATCAATATAGGCAATATCCTACTTAGCCACATTGCTATTGCTGTTTTTATATATCTTTTTTAAGTTTTACGTATAAAAAAGTCTCATTTTTTCAAATTTGTTTCAAAATTACAAAATTATATTGCAAAATGTAACATTTATTTGATAAAATATAGGAAATTGAAAAAAATTAACTCTTTGTTAACTGCAAAGGTCTTTAGAATCTCTAAGTTTTTAGAAGTGGCGATTGTCAAATTAGCAAATATTATTATGGTTGCATGATGCAAGCGACCCCTGTTCGTGGAAAGGCAAGTTTCTCAACTGAAAACAGACAACTTATCTTTAATTCTCTCTTCAAGAGCGATTCTCTCAAATGAGTATGTGCGATCTAACTCCTGAACCATAAAAAGGAGTGTTTGTGCTTTTTGTATCATAGCATGGTTTTGCTCAAAGCGAACATCCTCAATTATCATTTTAACCAAGAGTTCTACCAACTGCCAATCTCCTATGCGTTGCATAATATCATCGCACTCGGCATTCATTAACCACTCTGCTGACACGTTGAGTTCTCGGTAATATCCATCGGCAAGAGGGGTTATATCATCCCCCTCGCTTTTACGTTTTATGAGATATGCAAACTTCTTTGCCAACTCAGTTATTTGTGCCAACAGATAATCTTTTTTTAACATAGACTTTTTTAACTCAATACAGTATGTTCCAGCAATATTTTTGTTCCTATTGCTATAAGTATTACGCCTCCTGCCAATGTGGCGTATGTTCGCCAACGGGTACCAAACATTTTACCTATATAGCAACCAACAACAGAGGCTAAAAATGTTATGGTAAATATTATTATGGTTGCATGATGCAAGGCTATATCTAAAAATGCAAATGAAACGCCTACGGCTAAAGCATCAATACTTGTTGCTATACCCATCTGAATAAGGGTTACTGTTTTAGTCGGGTTGAAACAGCACTGCATCTCCTCTTCTTTTTGAGTTATTACATCAAGTATCATTTTACCTCCCAAGAATAGTAATAGAGTAAATGCTATCCAATGATCTACGACATGTATTATATCTACAAATCCTACCCCTAAAAACCATCCTATAACTGGCATTAATGCCTGAAAAAATGATAGATATAAGGCTATCTTTAAAACATTTGATATTTTAAATGGTTTTAATGCTACCCCTGATGATAGCGAAACCGCAAACGAATCCATTGAAAGACCAAGTGCCAATATTATTAGTGCTAATATACTCATATATCAATTAGGAATCTTACTATTTACTCTTTATATTTCCTTATTTTTTAAAACTTTCATTATATCTGCTGGAGGTAAACCTTTCTTTAACTGCTCTGCCATATAGAGCATATATGGTTTTGAGTGTTCAAAAAACTTATATAACCCTTTACACAGATAGTTTAATCCCTCTTCTCCATCGGAGGTTTTTGATATTCTATTTTTGGGACACTCGCCATTGCAAAGATGCAGAAATTCACACTCACGACATTGTCGTGGTAGAGTGGTAAATTTTTTCTCTCCAAACTTCATCTGCTCAGGCGAGAGCATCATCTCTGTTAATGTACGTGTGCGTATGTTTCCTAATTTGTATTCTGGAAAGACAAAGTGATCACAACTATAGACATCACCATTATGCTCCATAGCAGCAGCATGTCCGCACACCTTCGCATATATACACACTCCTGGTTGCTCTCCTACCCAACCTGCAAGCGTTGAATCGAATAGTTGTATGAAGTATTGCCCAACATCTTTTCTTACCCACTCATCAAATATAGTGCAATAGAAATTGCCGTAATCTTCGGGAGAAACACACCATGGTGGCATTTCAACATTTTCAAAGTTATTTCCTGGAGGGAGCAGTTCCAAACCATCTGCACGGTCTCCCCAACGCTCTACTATGGGCGAGAACTGCATATAATGACTTCCTATGCTCTTAAAAAAGTTATATACCTGTAACGGATACTTTGCACTATAATCGTTCACAACAGAAAGGGTATTAAACTCAACTCCATGCTTCTGCAGTAGTTCAACTCCCTTCATCACTTTTGCAAATGTTCCACGTCCGCTCTTATCTCGGCGGTAGCGATCATGTATATGTTCTGGACCGTCAAGAGATATTCCTACAAGGAAGTTCTCTTCCTTAAAAAATCGGCACCATTCATCGTTTAGTAAAATTCCGTTTGTCTGTATTGAGTTTGAAATAGTTCTTCCTTTAGCATGGCGTTGTTGAAAACGAATGGCTTTGCGAAAAAAATCTATTCCTCTCAAAAGTGTTTCGCCTCCATGCCAAGTAAATAGCACGTTTTGCGTGGGTTGACACTCTATATACTCTATTATATATCGCTCCAAAATATCATCACTCATCTTGGGTGATGTTCCTCGATAGAGTTCTCCTTTCTCAAGGTAGTAGCAATAGTGACAATCTAAATTGCACAACGCTCCTATTGGCTTTGCCATAACATATATGGGAAAAGTCAACGGATTGAATATTGCTGTCTTAGAGTTATTTTGCATTTTATTTTCCTCGTATTTGTTCAAGTTGGTGAGCAAGACGTGTAGTTTTTACTTTGCGTTTTGATGCAAGGTTTTTTGTTTCACCTTTATCTGTTGAGAGATTGTATAGTTGTGGCAGTGGGTTATTACCTGTCTCTATGGAAGTCCATCTATTAAATGGCTCTCCTTGTGATGGTGATATATATTTCCATTTGCCTGACACTATTGATAACACGTTTTGTGCATTCTGCAACACAACTGTTTTACGTCCTGCGTTGGTTTTACCCATCCACGCATCAATCTTGTTCTCGCTATCCAGAGCAGCACCTTTAGGCAATGTAACCTCTAACATTGATGCAAATGATGCAAACCAATCTACTTGCGAAAGGAGTGCATTATTAACTTTTCCACTATTTTTACCACTCCATTTTATAACACAAGGTATTCTTGTTCCTGCTTCAAAGGAACTATATTTACCTCCTCTAAACTCTCCTCCCGGCTTGTGATCGCCTAACAGTTCTACGGCTTCATCTTTATATCCATCGTCAACTACCGGACCATTGTCACTTGATAATACTATTATGGTATTATCATATAATCCCATTCGCTTTAACGCCGACACAATCTCCCCTACACTCCAATCGAATTGTATTATTGCATCTCCTCTTGCTCCCATTCCAGATTTTCCTTCAAAACGGCTATGCGGAACGCGTGGAACATGGGCATCTTGTGTTGCAAAATATAAGAAGAATGGTTCTTCTTTATGATTCTCTATAAACTCTATTGCCTTTTGCGTTAGCACATCTGCAATATCTTCATCCCTCCACAAAGCCTTACCTCCTCCTTTCATATATCCGATACGAGATATTCCATTAATTATTGAGAAATCATGACCATGCGAAGGAGAGAGTTTTAAGAGTTCTGGATTATCTTTCCCCGTAGGTTCTCCCTCAAAATTTTTGTTATAATCTACATATATAGGATTTTCTTCATCGTAATTTGCTACTCTTCCATTTTCTACGAATACACATGGCACTCTATCGCCTGTGGCTGCCATTATATATGAGTAGTTAAATCCAATATCCGCAGGATTGGGTGAAAGATATGAATTCCAATTCTGCTCTCCGCTTACAGAGCCTAATCCTAAATGCCACTTACCTACTACTCCTGTTCTATATCCTGCATCAACAAAGAGATCTGCCAGAGTATATCTTTCTGGAGAAATTATAAGTGCTGCATCTCCATTGGCTACTCCAGTACCCTCTTTTCGCCAAGCATACTCTCCTGTGAGCATTGCATATCGCGATGGGGTACTTGTTGCTGCCGCACTATGAACATTTGTAAATCGTACCCCTTCGTGTGCCAACGCCTCTACATTTGGTGTTGATATTGTTGTTGAGCCATTACAACTCAAATCACCATAACCAATATCATCAGCATATATAAATATCACGTTTGGCTGGAGATTTTCTTCTTTCTCTTGTGATACTGCATCAATCATTGATAATGATGCTATTGAAAATATTAATGGGATACGTTTCATTGTTTATGTTTACTTTCAAACGTCTACAAAGTTAATATTTTGAATATATTTTTTAGTATCTTCGCACTATAAAATTCATCGCAATTATGAAAAAGAGAGTTTTGGTTACTTACAATATGTTCAGGGCTGGTTATGCCGAGTTGATTAAGAAATTTGATGTTACTTTTCCTCCCGAAGGGAGAGAGTCGTTTACCTACGAAGAGGTGTTGGATATGATTGAGGATTATGATGTTCTTCAGTCGATGTTCAACTTTAAGGTTGATGAGACTTTGATTAGCAAAGGTAAAAAACTTAAATTAATATCAAACTACGCTGCTGGTTTTGACAATATTGATATTGCTTGTGCCACACGATTGGGAATACAGGTTACCAATACTCCGCACTCTGTTACTGAGCCTACTGCCGACCAAGCAATGGGATTGATATATGCCGTAACTCGCCGTATTGCAGAAATGGACAGACGCATAAGAATTAAAGGTAATGTTCACGTGGGATTGCTCGAAAATCTTGGACACTCGCTTTATAGCAAGACTCTGGGTATTATTGGCATGGGCAGAATTGGTTGCGCTCTTGCTCGTAGAGCAATGGCTGCGGGAATGAAGATTGTCTATACCAAACGTAATCGTATGAGCGAAGATGAGGAACAAAAATATAATGCCACATATATGAGTAAAGAGGAACTTTTGCAGTGTGCCGATATTGTTTCGGTTAATGCTCCTTATACTCCCGAAACTTTCCATATTATTGGCGAAGCGGAGTTTGAGTTGATGAAGCCTTCGGCTATTCTTATCAATACTGCTCGTGGTCCTTTGGTTGATGAAAAGGCTTTGGTAGCGGCTCTTAAAGAGGGTAAGATTTGGGGTGCTGGATTGGATGTATTTGAGAATGGCGACTACCCATCAGATGAACTTGCCACACTCGACAATGCTGTTCTTAACCCTCATTTGGGGACTCAAACTATTGAGACTCGCAACGAAATGGCTTTTGTTGTTTCGCAAAACATCATAAACTTTTTTGAGGGAGGCGAGGTGTTTAAGGTAAACAATATTTAGAGTTGTTAGTTGTCGGTTTCACCGCCCCTGCGGGGTAGTTGTTAGTTATTAAAGTGAAAAGAGATGATATTATAGAGAGATTGAAAGGTGTTGCATCTGCCGAGAAGAGGGAGGTGCAACTCCGATTTTTTAAGACTGGCGAGGGAGAGTATGGCTATGGCGATAACTTTTTAGGTGTTATGGTGCCACAAGTCAGGTTGATTGTTAAAGAGTGTGTTAACCATATTGATTTAACTGAGATTGAAAACCTACTGCATAGCGAATACCATGAAGCACGCCTTACCGCTCTATTGCTTTTGGTTAAGATGTATGAAGATAGCATGAAGTTCTCTATCGGACGTGGCAAGCCACGTCCCTACACACTGAGTTACTCACCTGAATGTTTAAGGGAAAAGATTTTTAATATCTATATATCTAATACTGATTATATCAACAATTGGGATTTGGTTGATTTGTCTGCTCCAAATATTGTTGGCAACCATTTATATAATGGGGGTTGTTCTCTGTTATATGAATTTGCTAAAAGCAACCACCTATGGAAACAACGTATTGCTGTTGTTTCAACTCTTACGTTTATTCGTAAAGGGGAGTTTACTCACACCTACGCTCTTGCCAAACTATTTATGGATACTCGCCACGACCTTATGCAGAAGGCTGTGGGCTGGATGTTACGCGAAGCAGGTAAACGTGATGCAAACCAACTTCGCAATTTCTTAAACGAATATAAAAGCATTATGCCTCGCACAATGCTCCGCTATGCTATAGAAAAGTTCTCTCCAGAAGAGCGTAAAGAGTTTATGAAGAGATAATTATTTAGAGTTGTTAGTTGTCGGCTAAAGCCGCCCCTTCGGGGTAGTTGTTAGTATTTCAGTTTGAATATTACATTAGTTTAAAAGAAACTGGAACTGTGTGCCACACATTAACGGGTTTTCCATTTTGATATCCCGGAATAAATCCTGTAATAGATTTTACAACCCTTATTGCCTCTTGATTGAGTTCGGGTGTTGACCCCACAAATATTTGAGCATCTCCTACTGTGCCGTCTTTCTTAACAACAAAACGGACAATAACTTTTCCCTCAACTCCTGCTTCTTGTGCTGCTATTGGGTACTTAATGTTATCCCTAATATACTCTAATAGTGCTCTTTGCCCTCCTCGATATGTTGGCATCTGCTCTACCACATCGTATATTTTTTCATCTTCGGTAGCAACATTGTTTGTTGCATAATATACTCCTGATTCAATATCAACGAACTCATATCCGTTGCGGATATTGCTACTGTTTTGTGCCACTGAATACGAAGCAAATAAAACTAACAACGATAACAGGAACTTTTTCATAACTATAAGATTTTATTATTTTAGTATAACTATTCTCTACAAAGATATATTCTATCTTACTAAAAACCAAATATGTTTAAATATTGTGGTTAGCAATCCGTAGTGGTGAGTCATTATTCTAAATCGCTCTTTAAGCGATTTTACATGGTTGCGAGTGGTTGCTCCCTCCTCTAAATAGTTTACCATATACCCTTCAATGGGCATGCAAAGGGTTGCTTTTGAGAGTATCTTCACGCACCAATCAAAGTCGGCAGAGAAACGGTATTGCATATCGTAAGGCATTGCCAACCCCCGTTTGGGAAGGAATGCTTGATGACATACCAACATACCGTTTTTAAAACTGTTGCGTGTCAAGTGTTTGGGTGGACGTAATCGGCGTGGTCGTAGATAATTTCTTTCGGCATCGACTATTGCTGTATCGCCATATATTACATCGGGGTTGTAGTTTGCCACATCGGCTATCTGTTGCAATGTACTGGGGCTATATAGAGAATCTCCTGCATTTAGAAACATCAGATAATCTCCCTTTGCCAATGCAAGTCCTTTGTTCATTGCATCATATATTCCTTTGTCTTTTTCGCTTACCAAGTGAGTGGGTGTAACTCCGCTATCTGCTATAACTTTTAGAGTATTGTCTTTTGATGCTCCGTCAACAATTATATACTCATACCCTTTAAAGGTTTGTTCCTTTACGCTTTTTAGGGTTGCTACAATCTCCTTTTCGGCATTATAGCACACTGTTATTATTGATATTACGGGTGTTTCCATCACTTTTTGTTTAGTAAACGTTTGTATAGTTCAATGTGTTGGGTTGCTATCTCTTGGGGCGACATAATTCGTTCTATTTTTGCCATTGCACTCTCACGCATCTTCTCGTTAGAGTTTTGCAATAACCAATTTATACCATTGGCAAAATCCTGAGTTGATGGGTACTCTGCAAGGTATCCGTTTTTTTTATGGTCTATCAGCATTGTTTGCCCAGCATTGTTGAACGACACCGCTGGTGTTCCACACGCCATTGCTTCGGCAATGACTAACGATAGTGATTCATAATGCGATGGTACTACCACTACATCGGCAGCCGAATAGAGTTGTGCTAATTGCTCTTTATCTAACTGCTCTCCAACATATATGTATCTACAAGGTATACGTTGCAGAAACTCTTCATCACCTTTTATTGCACCAAAGAGTAGCAGTAGCAAGTTCTCTTTCTCGCCACTCTCCTCTATTGCTTTAAAGAGCATATCTGCTCCCTTTATGGGATCGTTTAGTTTTGCTGCACCAAATGCTAATACCTTTTCGGTTGGTAATATTCCCAATCGTTGACGGCACACATCTTTTGAGTGTGGGCTGAAGGTATTGGTATCCATCACATTGCAGATTACCTCTTTTGGGTTTGTAGAGGTTAATGCACTTCTGTTCAGGCGTTGTAACATCCAATTGCTTATTGCTACAAATGTTACATTATGTTTATATAGGTTCTGTTTTTTATGCCATACTTTTGCAGCGAGGTCATTATCAGATGGGGTTACCAAATAGGGACAATTTTTACACTCTTTTGTGTATCTGTTACACTCCCCAGCATGGTGGCAT
>JAFQBL010000092.1 GCA_017416695.1 Bacteroidales bacterium
GTCTAAAGAAATTAAGGTGGCTATAGCGTCAGGGCTCCACCTCTTCCCATCCCGAACAGAGAAGTTAAACCTGACAACTCCGATGGTACTGCGTAAGTGGGAGAGTAGTTAGCTGCCCCTTAGGGAAAGAGAGAAGTTACAAAGACTTCTCTCTTTTTTTTATCTCCACACTTCTAACCCCTCTCCCGAAGAGAGGGGAACTATTATTTTAAGGCCATTTAAGACCCTTAAAGCCTAAAAGGTATTGGTCCAATTGGTCAAATAGTTAAACATCTTCTCCCCAAAGCAGGGGAATATTACCCCTTTAATGCCTTTATGCCCTTTTATAACCTTAAAGGCCTTTAAGGCCTAAAAGGTTACAATGGTATTAGTCTAATTAGTTTAATTAGTCTAATTGGTCTAATTAAATAAACTGATAACAGCAAAACGTTATTATGGATATCCTATCCGTCCTGTTTGCAACTAAAAATTACTTTAAATATTAAATACAATAATAGCCAACAGATTGTCTGTTGGCTATTATCATTTATATTGTTGCTAATCTATTTACTTATTGGTATATTATTTTACTTTATAATTACCTTTTCAGTTTTTAATACTCTGTTTTTATTAAAGATTGTTATGAGGTAAATACCTTTTTCGTTAACAGATAGTTGTGGTTTATCTGCTGATACATTTGTTGCATTTATCATTTTGCCCATAACATCGAAAATTTTAACTGATGACTCTTGCTCGCAACCTTTAATAATTACACTGTTATTTGCAGTGTATATCTCAATGTTGTCAGCAATCTCCTCTTCAACGCCTGTTGGGTAATCAAATGTACTTGTTTGTATATATTTTACACCCTCAATCTCTGTAATTGTACCCATAACTGCAGTTATATTGTCAGCAGAGATATTTATTGTAACACCATCTGCATCCTCCCAAAAAAGTTCGTTGTTGTCAACTTTAAGTTTCAATATTGCCAACTCATCAGCATCTTTAATGTTTGAACCATTACCTATAACTACAACAACAGGGTTGCCAGTCTCTGTGGCAAAGTTGCTCCAGTTAATGGTTGTTTCTGATAGTTTACCTCCATTATTCCATTTGAATAGGTTTTCGCCATTGTTGTCGCCAACTGGAGAGAACATATTTGCAACGTCTTCGTAAGTCAACGAACTCTTTCCATTCCATCCGTTAAGAATACCAATTTGAGCCCATCCTGATGAAATATTTCCTGATTCACTATCAATTATCTTAATATTAGCAGCACGTTTGTTGATGTTTGAAACGCTCATACTACCGCTTAATTCAACCTCTTGTGCACAATTTCCATTCAATACTACAACGTCAAAAGCAGGCATTGTAAATGTGATTGTTTGGTCAATATTTATACTCTCATTGGTGATGCCACTATATTGAGTTTGATTTTTGAAGGCATCTGTAAGTTTTATGTTACCTGTAACGTAGTAGGGTATATCTAATGCTTGGCGAAGGGTTGTAGAGAATGTTTTTGTTGAAGCACTTGGGTTACGGAGAGTAAGAGTTGCTTTCTTTCCGTTCCATGAAGCCCAACCATACACGCTTACTTTTGAACCATCCCAAGGATTGCCTCCAACCCAGTGAACATCAGCAAGAACATCTTCATTGTCTCTGTGCCACTCAATACACTCAGCCAAAGCCTCCCAAAGTTCTCCGTCCTCGCCAATAGTTGTCATAAGGTCGTTGTCAACATAAAGTTCTATCAATCCTGAACCACAGCCAAAAGCACAGTGCATTTCACGAATAATACCTTTTGCTGTTGCATCGCTATCATCACGAGGCATAACATTTGGAGGACCAAATTTGGTTACCATCAAGCCGTGTGTCATAATTGAGTTGATAGGACAAATAGGTGATGCTATAGGGAAGTTTTTATAAACCATATAGTCGCGATAAGTAATCCATTTCTCTCGATAATCTCCTTGATCTCCTATCTTATCCCAGTCTCCATCTTGTCTCCAAACAGCATCAGCATAGTGAAGCCAGAATGGAGAAGACCATGTGCCTACGGTACAGTTAAAGTATAGGTCATATTTTATCTCTCTAAGTACGTTTAACATATTCAAGAAACTCTCAACATCCTCTTCAATCTTAGGTCCTGTTGCATTGCTTAAATCGCTGATACCGTCAAGTTTGAAGTAACGGAAGTCGTAATCGTTTACCATTTGAGAACAACGATCAGCAAAAGCGTCAAGATACTCAGGATTAGATAACTCAAAGTTTGTTATCTGTGTAGAGTGGGTGTTGTTCCAATATGCGAGACGTTGAGCCTTTGATGCTCCATAACCACCAACCGGACCTAACCATGCACCAATACCAGTACCCATTGAAGTAGCCTTTTCATTGATGTTAGTGAATCCTTGAGGAAATCCAATATGGAAATCCCATAGAGAGTTAAAATCATCCCAACCGTCATCCCAAACAAATGCGTCAATACCAACATTGTGTTTGTCAAACAAGTTTGTTTTCCATGCATCAAGAACAGGAAGACATTGACTCTCTACCATACGATTTAATGGGTTTGAGTCATTGTTGCGGTCAATATTAAGTTCATACCACGAATTGTAGTGTATAAAAGAACGGTAAGGAACAGCACGTTCTCTCTCGTTGTAAGCAAGGAATGAGCGACGAAGTTGACCTTCCGCTACAAGACCTACCACTGCTCCAATGTGCCAACTATCACCAGCCTTAAGTGTTGTTGCTCTGCTCCAACGACCAGTAATTAACTTCTCTCCCGTAGCAACAGAAACAGTTGCTCCTGAAATTGCAATGTTACCTGAACTTGTTATATCTTCGGTCTTTGTTTCAACAAAATATCTTAAAGTATAAGTACCTGCTGAAGGAACATTCAGTGTATATATTTTATTGCTGTATCCTGTTCCTGAGTAACCAATGTGATAATCTTTTGCAACTACATTACCATTTGCATCCAAAATATCAACACCTGTCATATTCAGGCGGTAGTTACCTGTTGAATAATTAAATGTAAAAGATACGTTTCCTGAGTTTGATATACTTACTTTACCTTCGGCAGATTTTACTTGTGCAGAACTGAACCCTAACGATATAATTTCTGATGGAACGCTACTTGGAGTATTCCAACTTTGGGGAGTCCATGTGGTAGGTGAGAAAGCGGTAGAAGATGAAGAATTACCAACACTATTAATTCCATTAGGGTTTTCAATAGCAGCAAATATTTTTGAAGATGCAAGAGGTGCACCTCTAACAGTACCTTTAACTTCAACCGCATCAGCATCTTCAGTTAGGTTATAACTTAAAGGAATAATATTTGTCATTTCGGTATTTTCTGAAGCGGTAATATCCATCTCTGTCCGAATGTAGTGAGAACCATCTCGTAGTACTGCTCTCCACTCAATAGTTAAAGAGTTGTATGTATATTTAGCAGTCAAAACCTTACCGTTGTATTTCTCTGATGCTTTTATGGCCTCGCTATTACCTGTTAGGTTTGTAATAGTAGGATATGAACTCATAGTCATTTCCGAAGCCTTAACAATAGTTCCGTTTCCTAATGTAATAGAGAAAGGTTCGCTACCTGGTGCAAGTTGCAAAGCCTCGCAACCATTAAAGTAAAGATCTCCATTACTCATAATGAACTCCACCTCTAAAAGGTTGTTGTAGAGAGTCCATTTAGTAGATTCCGATGTTGCTTGTGCTTGACCAGGTTGTTCGGTAGATGGAAACTGAACCGAACCAGCATTTGCAAACTGTACACCCAGTATCAGCGCAAGGATAACAGCAAGATTTTTAATTCTTTTCATAGATTATAAGTTTTATGTATTTATATTTTTATATCAGCAGATACTTTTTAATATATTTATTATCTGTTGTAAAGATATAAAAAAAAATGGAATTGAGTATCGAATGTAAATATATGTTCTCATTTTTTTGAAAATTCTTAATATTATAAATATATGGTTATGATTAGAAACACTTTTAGAGTATTATTTTACCTAAAACGTAATGCTCGTAAAACGAATGGAATTGCATCTGTTATGTGTCGTATAACAATAAATGGTAAGGCTTGCACATTTAGTTGTAAATTAGATATTGAAGAAAGATTATGGGATGTCAATCAAGGGAAGATGACTGGAAATAGTTTTGTTGCCAAAGAGATAAATAATATAATAGAGAGGATAAGAATAGGTATATATAGAGCATACTATGATATAAAGGAGAGCGAGGTCTCTGTAACAGCACAAAAGGTTAAAAATAGATTTTTGGGGTTAGAACAGTCTCAACAAACTTTATTGTCTGTGTTTAAACAATATAATGAAGATTATTTAAAACAGGTTGGAAAAATAAAAAGCCAACGTAGTTATATTAAATATTGTACCGTTTATAAACATTTACAAGAATTTATAAAACATCACTACAACGTAAACGATATTACAATAGGGGAATTATCACTCTCCTTTATAACAGACTTTGAATTATATCTTCGTACCGAAAAAAAGCATAGCACTAATACAGTATGGTCATATATGATGCCGTTTAGGTGTATCGTATATAAGGCTGTTAATAATGGTTGGTTACGAAATAATCCGTTTTGTAACTATCA
>JAFQBL010000011.1 GCA_017416695.1 Bacteroidales bacterium
ATCTGATGTACATTGTGCTGACTGCCATGCTTGCCTTAAATGTTTCAACTGACGTGTTGGATGGTTTCAGACAAGTAGAAGATAGTCTCGCACGTTCAACAGAGAATGCCTCGCAACAAAACGAAGCCCTATATGGAGAGTTGACCGATTACAATATTACCAATCCTGAGAAATCAGGAGCATGGTACAGCAAAGCAACCGACGTTCGTAACCGCACAAAAGAACTTGTTAACTATATTGACTCGCTAAAAGTTTCAATTGTAAAACAGGCTGACGGTAGAGACGGTGATGTTAACAACATTATACGAATGGATGATTTGGAAGCGGCATCACACATTATGTTATCTCCTGCAAAGGGACAAGGTAAAAAACTTCGTACATCACTAACCGAGTATGCCGATTATGTTACCCCTATGGTTAACGACTCAATTAAACGTAAAGTTATCAGCGACTACCTATACCCAGTTGCTCGTAACAAAGAGGGTTTGATTAAGAACAAAACATGGGAGGAGGAGACTTTTGAAGGAATGCCCGTTGCAGCAGCAATTACCGTTCTCACAAAACTACAAAACGATATACGCTATGCAGAGAGTGAGATTCTACACATATTGCGTAACAATATTGATGAGGGCGACGTAAGGGTAAACCGTATGGATGCGTACGTTATACCAGTATCAAAAACCGTTATGCGTGGTAGTTCATACTCAGCAAACATAGTATTGGCAGCCGTTGATACCACTCAAGTTCCAACAATATTCATCGGAGACAAAGAGTTGGATAAAGAGAAGAATGGTTTGTATGAATTTGTATGTAACCAGACTGGAGTATTCAGTTACAGTGGTTATTTAGAGGTTGCAGCAGGAGACGGTTCACTTCTTCGCCATCCTTTCACCTCATCATATACAGTTATAGAGCCTTCAGCAACTGTTTCGGCAACTATGATGAACGTGCTTTACGCTGGAATTGAAAACCCCATAAGCATATCAGTGCCAGGTATCCCCAACAATGCTATATCGGCATCTATGACTAACGGTACACTAACTCGTTCGGGTAATGGATGGATTGCAAAACCAAAAAAAGTTGGAGAGGATGTAACTATTTCGGTTACAGCAAATATGGAGGGACGCACACAAACTGTTAGTCAAACAGTATTTAGAGTAAGACAACTTCCCGATCCTATGCCTTTCATAACCTACAAAGATGACAAAGGCAATGCTCAACGCTATCGTGGAGGCAAACCAATTAGCAAGGCTCTTCTTGTTAAAGCACCAGGTATTGAGGCTGCAATTGATGACGGACTTTTGAATATATCATTTAGAGTATTATCGTTTGAAACTGTAATATTTGACTCAATGGGAAATGCAATGCCTGAGGTGTCGAACGGAGCACAATTCTCTGACCGACAAAAAGCAGCAATTAAAAAGTTATCGCGAGGCAAACGTTTCTACATATCAAAAGTAAAAGCAATAGGTCCCGATGGTATTGAGAGAACTATATCACCTATTGAGGTATTTGTAAACTAATAACCCTACTGAAATAAATATTCACTAAATATGAAACGCACTATTAAAATTTTAACAGCACTATTGCTTGTTGCAATCTTTGCAATCCCCGAAGTTGATGCACAAACTCGTGCCTCTATTAAGAGCGGCAGTGCAAGAAAAAAAGAAGAGAGTAACAGTTCTCTTTCAGTAAGAGCACAAAACCTATATGAAAAAGAGGCTCTATCTCCTGCAGATATTCCTTGGAATCGTATTATCTACCGCTCTCTCGACCTTAAAAAAGAGAAGAATCTACCTCTATATTATCCTGAGGAGAGTACCGAAGAACAAGAGAACCTATTCCGTCTAATAATGAAACTATTGGCAGATGGGCAAATAGTTGTTTATGAGTACCTTGATGGTAGAGAAATATTTAACGAGAAGTATCAGGCAAATGTAAAAGAGACTCTTGACCGCTTTCATATAATATACGAAGAGAGTACCTCACAAACAGGAAGAAAGGTAAAATATACCATTGATCCAAGTGATGTTCCTGCAAACGAGGTTCTTTCGTACTACATTAAAGAGAAGTGGGTATTTGACCAACGCAACTCAGGTGTAAAATGCGAAATTGAGGCAATATGCCCTATTTTGCATCGTACTGATGACTTTGGAGGCGAAGCAATAAAATATCCAATGTTCTGGGTAAAATACTCTGATATTCGCCCCTATATGGCACAACAATACATATTGACAAGTAGCGAAAATAATGTTCGCAACTATACATTTGATGACTTCTTTAAATTGCGTATGTTCGAAGGCGAAATTTATAAAACTATGAACCTCCGCAATATGTCACTAATGCAACTCTATCCCGAACAAGCAGCACAAGATAGTGCAAGACAAGAGATTGAGAAACAACTTAAAAGTTTTGAAAAAAACTTATGGGTGAAAAATCCTGAAGAGATAGAACAAGAGAAAGCAGCAAAGGAGGAGAATAAAACTACTGAGCAAACTGTAAGTGAGAAAAAAGAGAAACCCACAAAAGAGGAAGTTGCACCTACTCGCTCAACACGCGGAACAGAGAGTGTTAAATCTTCATCAACAAAGAGCAGTAGCTCTAAGTCAAAGAGTAGTAAACCCAAAAGCAGCAGTTCAAAGAGTAAATCATCAAAATCTGCAGCACCTGTTCGCTCAGTACGCAGTACTAAATAATAGTTGTTAGTTTTCGGCTAACGCCGCACTTCGTGTAGTTGATAGTTTTTAGTTAACAAGATTAATTACTCAAGGCAACAGAAACAACAACAGAGAACTTAAATCACACACAAGCAAAGGAGTTAGGAGAAGCGTTTCTCTCTTAACTCTTTTATTTTTTTATAAAATATACTATCTTTGTGCCAATGCAAAAGATATACATTAAAATATTTACAACAATAATATTGTTGTTCTCAATAAATATTCAGGCACAAGAGTTGCGTAATGATACAATCTCGTGCAATGAACTTTCTCTAACCTTAGACTCCCTACTGACACAATATCCCGATTCGGCAAACATACGATACAGCGATGAGGAGATTGCAAAAATCAACAAGATATTAGATGCCCTATCAACAGGGGTGGATATTGAATCTAATAAAAAGAAGAAGAAAGAGAAAAAAGATAAGAACTTTAAGTTCAGTATATTGGGAGGACCAGGCTACTCGCCCGATTATGGATTTTCAATAGGACTTTCAACACTTATGACTTTCCGTGCAGTAAAGAGCGACACCTCACTACAACGAAGCGTAATACCACTGAACTTTACAATGTCGTTTGGAAAACCTCTTGGATTTACCCTTATATCAAAGCCATACATCTACTTTAAAGATGACAAAATAAGATTACAAGGATTGTATGAGTATAAACACACAGGAGAGAACTACTACGGAGTAGGTTACTCACTTAACCACAACATTGAACGAAAAAAGGAAGTTACAGGATATAATGCCGACCTACTTCAAATAAACCCCGTACTGCTATTCCGAATTAAAAAGAGTGCGAGTTATATAGGACCAATTGCCGACCTCTATTATGAAAAGATAAAAAATCCTGGAAGTTATGTAATTTCAGATCCATTCTATATAAAACAAGGAGGAACAGCCGAAGGACTTACCGATATAAATATTGGACTTGGATTGGCATACTCTTACGACACTCGCGACATTGCGGCTAATGCTTATAAAGGTATGTTATTTGAGGCACGAGCCCTATTTTATAGCAAATACTTTGGTGGAGAATACAATTTTGGATCAATCACAATAGACTACCGACAATATTATAAGGTTTCAAAAACACACCGCAGAGTATTGGCATGGAACATATTAGCAAAAACAAAGATAGGAAATACTCCGTTCTCACAACAAGCAATAGTGGGAGGTCCATTTAACCTAAGAGGATACTATCTTGGCCAATATCGCGACCATACTGCTGTAACTGCCGAGATTGAGTGGCGACATATGTGGGATATTGCTACCGATACAAAATTTAAACGACTACTACACCGACTTGGATATGCCGCATGGGCAGGTTGCGGATTTATGGGCGAGAATATTATAAAATATAATGCTGTTCTACCCAATATTGGAGGAGGATTAAGAGTTGAAGTACAAAAACGTATGAACTTCAGAGTTGATGCTGGATATAGTTTTGCCGACAAACACGCCCTCTTCTATTTCAATATGACAGAGGCTTTTTAAGAGCATATAGTCACCTCAGATTGTAACATTTACTCAATTATTTTTCATTAAAATAAAATCACAAAAAAAAGAGTTTGAAAATTATTCAAACTCTTTAATATGGTGCGGAAAGAGGGGGATTCGAACCCCCGGTACCCTTACGAGTACGACAGTTTAGCAAACTGTTGGTTTCAGCCACTCACCCATCCTTCCTTAGTTAGTGCTTTAACCTTTGCGAGTGCAAAGATAATAGCAATTTCTGAATTTACAAATTATATTAGAAAAATATTGTACTGTATTTTTAATTTCCCCAATATTAAATATGTAGTCAGAAGGTTGTATGATATAACTTTTCTACTTCTTCTGATATGGCTTTTCGTAGGCTGGTATATCCACTAACTTTATTCCAAATATTAGTGCTGAATATGGTGGAATTTTATCTCTGTCTTGTTCGCCATATCCTGCATAGGCAGGGATTATAACTTCACAACTATCACCAACCACCATATTAGTAAGTGCCATAGCAAAACCTTGCACTGTTGCTGATAGTTTTAATGTTGTGATACTATCGGCATATGAATAGGTTGAATCAAAAGGTGTACCATCGTAGAGAGTTCCTTTGTATATTACATCCACATAACTTGTGTAGAGAGGATTTTTATTGCCAGTGCCATGTTTAAGTCTTTTCATCAATATAGCACTCCCTTTATCCCAATCAGGACTTATTTGCTCATAAACAAATGCTGTTCCTGCAGCATTGAGTTCTTCAGACTTTGCCTCAATAAAGTCGTTATTGGCATTTCGCCAATCTTCATATTTATCCCAATTGTTCTCCTCTTTATTGCACGATGAGAGAGCAATAAGCACTCCCATCGCAATAAATATTATATGTGGTAATCTCTTCATTGGTATTACTCTTGTGCAATCTTTTTAAGTAACGACTTAAACGATACTTGCTCGCTAATGATATTTTTAATATCACTTATGTTTATACGCTCCTGAAGCATAGTATCGCGATAACGTACAGTAACTTTATTATCAACAAGTGTGTCGTGGTCAACTGTTATACAGAAAGGAGTTCCAATTGCATCTTGGCGACGGTATCTCTTTCCGATAGAGTCTTTCTCATCGTACATACACTTGAAGTCAAATTTAAGGTCGTTCATTATCTCACGTGCCTTATCAGGTAGTCCATCTTTCTTAACAAGAGGGAATACTGCAAGTTTAATTGGAGCAAGTGCTGCAGGTAATTTTAGAACTACACGACTCTCTCCATTTTCCAATTTCTCTTCGCAATATGCTGCCGACATAACACTTAAGAACATGCGATCCACTCCTATTGATGTCTCAATAACATAAGGAACGTATGATTCGTTCAATTCAGGATCGAAATATTGTAGTTTTTTACCTGAATATTTTTCGTGACTACCAAGGTCAAAGTTTGTACGTGAGTGTATTCCTTCAACCTCTTTAAATCCAAATGGCATTTCAAACTCAATATCTGTTGCAGCGTTTGCGTAGTGAGCCAATTTATCATGGTCGTGGAAACGATATTTGTGATCACCTAAACCAAGTGCTTTGTGCCATTTTAAACGAGTCTCTTTCCATTTCTCAAACCATGTTAACTCCTCGCCTGGTCTAACAAAGAATTGCATCTCCATCTGCTCAAACTCACGCATACGGAAGATAAACTGACGTGCTACAATCTCGTTACGGAATGCTTTACCAATTTGTGCAATACCAAATGGTATTCTCATTCTTCCTGTCTTTTGAACATTAATGTAGTTTACGAATATTCCTTGTGCTGTCTCGGGACGTAGATACACTTTCATTGCTCCGTCGGCAGTTGAGCCCATCTCTGTTGAGAACATTAGGTTGAATTGACGTACGTCAGTCCAGTTTCTTGTTCCACTTATAGGACAAGTTATTTCGTAGTCAACAATTATCTGTCGTAACTCTGCAAGGTTGTTATCGTTCATTGCTTTTGCAAAACGCTCATGCAATTCATCACGTTTTGCTGCTGTCTCTAATACTCTTGGGTTAGTTTGACGGAACATTGCCTCATCAAAAGAGTCTCCAAAACGTTTAGCCGCTTTTTCAACCTCTTTATTGATTTTGTCGTCGTATTTTGCCATTTGCTCCTCAATAAGAACATCGGCACGATAACGTTTCTTAGAGTCTTTATTGTCAATTAGAGGATCGTTAAATGCATCAACGTGTCCTGATGCTTTCCATATAGTAGGGTGCATAAAGATAGCCGAATCAATACCAACGATATTCTCGTTCAATAGAATCATACTATCCCACCAATATTTTTTAATATTTTGTTTTAGTTCTACGCCCATTTGACCGTAGTCATACACTGCAGAAAGTCCATCATATATCTCACTTGAAGGAAATACAAAACCATACTCTTTACAGTGCGAAATCAATTTTTTAAAAACCTCTTCTTGTGTCATTTCGTTTTAATTATATAAAATCGTAATACTATTTTTATTCGTTTTCACATTAAAAAAAGAATGTAAGCCTTAAAAAACTCTTGTTAGGGATGATTTTTCCAGACCTATTCTTAATATATGCGTAATAATCTGCAAAGTAAACGATTTTTTTCGATTTAATTTGTATCTTTGCTTGTAAATTTGCTTATTTAGGTTTTATAAATACTATTTCAACCTATATTTAAGACAGATAACCCCAATTTTACCAACTAATAGAGCAAAAGTTTACGATAATGGCAGACGAGGATTCTTTAAACCAAGAGAAAGAAAAAATTAACAATCCTGAAGTTACATCAAAAGAGCATCAATCAAGTTCATCGGGCGAGAAAAAACTCCACCTTACAGGTATGTACCAAAGTTGGTTTCTCGACTATGCTTCGTATGTTATATTGGAACGTGCAGTTCCTCACATTGAAGATGGTCTTAAACCTGTTCAACGTCGCATACTTCACTCAATGAACGAACTTGAGGACGGAAGATACAACAAAGTTGCCAATGTTGTTGGTAACACAATGAAATATCACCCTCATGGAGATGCCTCAATTGGCGATGCTCTTGTTCAGTTGGGACAAAAAGAGTTGCTTATTGATTGTCAAGGTAACTGGGGAAATATTTTAACTGGAGATGGCGCCGCTGCTCCTCGTTACATTGAGGCTCGTTTGTCGCACTTTGCATTAGAGATTCTTTTTAATCCTAAAATAACAGAGTGGAAACCATCATACGATGGAAGAAATAACGAACCCGTTACGCTCCCTGTAAAATTCCCATTGCTTCTTGCTCAAGGCGTTGAAGGTATTGCAGTTGGTCTGTCGTCAAAGATATTGCCACACAACTTTAACGAACTTCTCGATGCCTCTATCTCATACCTAAGGGGAGAGGATTTTGAGTTATATCCCGATTTCCAAACAGGAGGATATGTTGATGTCTCAAAATATAACGATGGAGAACGTGGCGGAAGCATACGCGTTCGTGCTAAAATAGAGAAGATTGACAATAAAACATTGGCTATTAATGAGATACCTTTTGGTAAAACAACAACAACACTTATTGAATCAATATTAAAAGCACAAGAGAAGGGTAAAATAAAAATCAGGAAGGTAGATAACAATACTGCCCAAAATGCCGAAATTTTAGTTTATCTTCAACCAGGCACATCATCAGACAAGACAATTGATGCACTATATGCCTTTACCGATTGTGAAGTAAGCATATCACCAAACTGCTGTGTTATATGCGACCGCAAACCCCAATTCTTAACTGTGAGCCAACTTCTTAGCAGGAGTACCGATAGAACAGTAGAACTTTTCAGAAGCGAACTTACAATAAAACGTAACGAAATATCGGAACGACTACACTTTGCCTCACTTGAGAGAATATTCATCGAAGAGAGAATATATAAAGACAAAGGATTTGAGCAAAGCAAGAATATGGATGAAGCCGTTAAGCATATTGATGGCAGATTAGAACCATTCAAAAAACTCTTCATAAGAGATATTACGCGTGATGACATTCTTAAACTTATGGAGATCAAGATGGGACGCATCCTAAAATTCAACTCCGATAAGGCAGACGAGCAAATTGCAGCATATAAAGAGGCAATTTCAAAGATTGATCACAACCTTGCCAACATTATAGACTACACAATAGATTGGTTTATTCACCTGAAAGAGAAATACGGAGCAGACTATCCTCGCCGCACAGAGGTTAGAGGTTTTGACACCATTGTAGCGACAAAAGTTGTTGAGGCAAACGAAAAACTATATATAAACCGCGAGGAGGGATTTATTGGAACATCGCTTAAAAAGGATGAATTTGTATGTACTTGCTCTGATATAGATGACATTATAATATTCTATAAAGACGGTAAATACAAAATTGTAAAGGTTGCAGACAAAATGTTTGTTGGCAAAAACATCCTATATTTGAATGTATTCAAAAAGAACGATACCCGAACCATATACAATGTAATATATCGCGATGGGCGTGATGGGCTTCAATATATGAAACGATTTGCTGTAACAGGAGTTTCTCGCGACAAAGAGTACGACCTTACTCAAGGCAAACCTGGCTCAAGAATTACATGGTTTTCGGCAAACTCAAATGGCGAGGCAGAGGTATTGAAAATAACATTCAAACCCAAACCTCGAATGAAAGCCCTATATATTGAAAAGAGTTTCAGCGAAATTGCAATCAAGGGACGTCAATCAATGGGTAACATTGTAACAAAGAATGAGATACATAGAATCAGCCTGAAAGAGAAGGGAGAGTCAACTCTTGGCGGACTAAAAGTGTGGTTCGATCGCGATGTACTTCGCCTGAACTACGACGGACGAGGAGAGTACATTGGCGAATTCTCAGGACACGATTCTATACTCGTAGTTCTTAAGAATGGAGATTTCTATACCTCTAACTTTGATATCACAAACCACTACGAAAACGATATTATAGTATTTGAGAAATACGAAGAGAGTAAAGTATGGACAGCAGTTCTAAACGATGCATCGCAACAAGGATACCCATATATCAAACGTTTCCAGATGGAGAACTCTCGCAAGAAACAAAACTTCTTAGGAGAAAATCCCGATTCAACTCTAATACTACTTACCGATGAACCATACGCACGAGTTGGAGTAACATTCGGAGGCGGCGACTCATTCCGCGAAGCAATGGAAGTTGAAGCCGAAGAGTTTATAGGAGTAAAATCATTTAAAGCAAAAGGTAAACGTCTTACAACATTTGAGGTTGAGGAGATTAAAGAACTTGAACCTATAAGGCAACCAGAGGAGAAAGAAACAGAGATAATAGAAACAGAGAAGAGCAAACAACCATTTGTTGAAATAGATGACTCGGATACAGAAGAGACTCCTCAAGAAGAGAACCTAACCCCAGATGAAAATGGGCAAATGCACCTCTTTTAAACGCTCTGTATAAACATATTTCTCTCACTATATAAACACAATAACCCCCAAAGTTTTCAAAAACTTTGGGGGTTATATATTTTGTAATCCCTTAGGGTATCACACCATCATAAGATATATTACAAACTTTTTTATTTATCCGCAGTGGAAATATTTATGTACAAGTTCAAGCATTGCTGCTTGATTTCCATCTAACTCGGCACGTAAAGTACGATCGTTATATGATGATAGTTTTTTAATAATGCCATCAATCATAGCAGGACTGAATACATTGTGTTTCTCAAATATTTCACGTTGTTTTGCCAAACACTCTGCCGATGCTGCACAACTATCGGGCAATTGCTCCAACGAGTTAAGTTTATCGGCATTCTCCTCTTTGTGAATATTCACATTAACGTATGTCTTCTCTGCTATCTCTAAACCATTCTCAATCTCAAATCCATAACGACATGCAACTGCAAGACCTGCCAAAAGTTGGTAAAGGTCAGCAGATCCATCGGGAGAACGCATCTCAACTGTCTGTTTTTGAGAAGTATCGTAGTTACTCAAATTCTCTAACGGATTGGCAATTTTGCACATATCAGTTTTTGCAGCCCAACCAAGTGGAACACGTACCAATACAGAGCGGTTTCTATCACCCCAACAGATATTTGTAGGAGCCTCTTGGTGAGGAACTAAACGGAAGTATGATGTTGGATTTGTATTACCGAATGCAGTTATTGATGGTGCCAATACCATCATTCCAGCAATGGCTTTACGTGCAGTTGCAGAAAGTACTCCATTGTCAAGCATTTGGTTTTGTTCATCTTTTACAATACGCATATGAACATGCAACCCTGAACCAGCCTTACCAGTTGTAATTTTAGGAGCAAATGTAATATCGTAACCCATTTGGTATGCAAGATTACGGATTATCCATTTTGCAATCATAAGTTGGTCGGCAGCATCTTGAGCCCTAACAGGAAGGAACTCTATCTCGTTTTGTTCATAAACCATTCCGTTGATACTGAAATTACCAACCTCAGAGTGTCCATATTTTATTTGACCTCCTGCTTGTGCAATGTATGCCATACAACGAGTACGGAACTCATTGAATTTAGCGTATGGTGCAGACTCATGATATCCCTTCTGATCAGTTGCAGGGAATGCCTCCTCATCGGGAGCAATTACATAATACTCCAACTCTCCCATCGCTTGAAACTCCATACCCGTAACCTCATTGAAAGCCTTACAAGCCTTCTCAAGAGTATTCTCAGGCGAACTCTCAAGAGGTTCGCCATCTTTGTTGAAGTAAGAACACAACATTGACAGCGTTGGTATCTCAGCAAAAGGATCCAAGAAAGCAGTTTTAAAGCGAGGTATTACATATAGGTCGCTACTTCCTGCCTCAATAAAGGAGAAGAGACTTGAGCCGTCAACACGCTCACCGCATGTTAAAATAGCATCAAGATATGCCATATTGTTTATTACAAAGTTCAAAGTCTTTAAACGTCCATCTCCTGCAGGATACATAAAGTTAACCATCTGTATTCCGTTCTCCTCAATGTAACGAATAATATCCTCTTTAGTAAACTCTTTTGCTGGTTTCCCCAAGTACGAAACGAGCACATTTGCATTTAAGGCAAGTTCTTTATCCATAAATATATAAGTATTTGTTTATCTCAAAATTTATTTAATTGCTCAAAATTAATAAAAAGTTTTATTTTTCATTAAACTCTTCTTGATTTTTTAAAGAGAGAGATTACCTTTGTAAAAAACTTACCTATATGATAGTAGATAAAATTACAAAATTGATAGGAAACACACCATTACTTCATACAAAAGAGTATGAAAAAAGTGTTAACGCAAATGCTAATATATATGTTAAATTAGAATATCTTAACCCTGCAGGGAGCGTAAAAGACCGTGCGGCATTTTTTATGGTAGAAGATGCCGAAAGAAGAGGAATTCTTAAACCAGGAGCAACAATAATTGAACCTACAAGTGGCAACACAGGTGTGGGATTAGCACTTGTTGCAACTGTAAAAGGATATAAACTTATACTTACAATGCCTGAGAGTATGAGTATTGAACGTCGCAAATTACTTGCTGCTCGAGGTGCTATAATAGAACTTACCCCCGCAAGTGCAGGAATGAAAGGAGCGGTGATGCGAGCCGAAGAGTTATGCACGCAAATTGAAGGAGCAGTTATTCTTCAGCAGTTCGATAATCAAGCAAATAGCGAGGCACACTACCAAACCACAGCAAACGAGATATGGAATGACCTTAATGGCAATATTGATATTTTTGTTGCAGGAGTAGGAACAGGGGGAACAATAAGTGGTAATGGGAAACGACTTAAAGAACTTAATCCAAACATAAAGATTATAGCAGTAGAACCTGCAGAGAGTGCCCTGTTAAGTGGCAAGAGTGCAGGAGTTCATAAAATTCAAGGAATAGGAGCAAACTTTATCCCTTCGCTTTACAACAAAGAGGTTGTTGATGAGGTTATCCCAGTTAGCGGAGAAGAAGCATATGCAGCAGCACGACTAATATCTGCAACAGAAGGAGTATTGGTTGGAATATCATCAGGAGCAGCACTACATGCAGCCTCCCTCCTTGCCTCCCGCCCCGAAAATAAGAATAAAAACATTGTTGTAATATTACCCGATACAGGCGAACGTTATCTTTCAACAGATCTATTTTAATAAGTTGTCAGTCAGCACCAACAAGTTATTAATCTAACACAACTAATTATTTATAGATATTAAGCCTCATCTAATACGCAAAAAATTTATTTAAAAATAATTTTAACGTTGAATGAACTTTTTTCTGTTTTAATTGTTTTATATGAATAATACAAAAAGTGCAGAAATGAATAGAGGTGATGATTTGTTTGTGAAGAGGATATTAAAACTACAAGATGAATTATATATCTATGCATACTCTCTTACTATAAATATAGAAGATGCAAAAGACCTCTTGCAGGAAACATTATTGAAGGCTCTTGATAATAGAGATAAATATGTTGATAACACTAACCTAAAGGGTTGGATGCTTACAATTATGAAACACATATTCATCAACAACTATCGCAGAACCTCTTATACCAAGACAATAATAGACCAAACAGAAGAGTTATACTATCTAAACCATTTGCAGAATGCAGATATTGAAACACCCGAAAGCCTGTTAGCCGTACAAGATATTAAGCAGACCATAGCATCCTTCCCTAAAGATTATAAAGTTATCCTTTCGATGCTAATTGCAGGGCTAAAATATTCTGAGATTGCTGATAGATTAAACATCTCCGCTGGAACAGTAAAGAGCAGAATATTCTATATGCGTCAACGGTTGCATATATTACTCAAAGATTATAGATAGAGATTTGTTAGCCGTATAAAACAACAAGACCGATTTCAATTGAAATCGGTCTCTCTTTGCTGTGGTGCCGCCAGAATCATTGCACACCGTTTTAATAATTTACAATTTGATAAAGGTCTAATGCACTAATTAGTTCTGATAAATTCCCCATTCCTCCCTTATATTTAGGAGGCGATTTTGGATGGGTTAAAGGTGATTACAATTGTATTAAAATGTATACAACAAAAATTTTTGGTCTTAAGGAGAAAAATATTGATACATAGACATATAACTAGGCACTAATATATAACAACGCACTAGATTGTCAACAATGAGACACTGGTCTTTTTCCCTACAACTGTCTAATTGCAGATAGTAAACAACCACACACTGCCGAGATTAATTTTCTTTGAAGAAATAAAATATTTTTATGTAATTTATTTGCATTTGAATATTTTTTACTATCTTTGCACTCGGAAATCAGAATTACTGACCACCAAAATGCGGATGTGGCGTAACTGGTAGCCGCGCTAGACTTAGGATCTAGTGTCGAGAGACGTGTGGGTTCGAGTCCCGTCATCCGCACAAAAGAGCAACTTTAAGGAGTTGCTCTTTTTTTTTATTCCTTGCTGACTCTCACAGAAAAGTTATCTCATAAACAAATACGGTCGGAGCATCTGACTCTGTCAGATTACTACCTCCGTTTATTTCGATCAATTTTTACTGCATAAAAAAGTCGAGTCCCGTCATCCGCACAAAAGAGCAACTTTAAAGAGTTGCTCTTTTTTTATTCTATCATTTCCCTCCACGTAAATTCATTTCACACAACTTCCTTTTTTATCCGCTATAAATACTCTAATTTGGAGTCTTTCTATATAACCAAAATAATTTACAAATTAAATGAACTTTTTTCTTCTATGGTTGTTACATATAAAAGCATTAAACAATTGTAAGAAATTTATGCTAAAATCATGATTGATAAGATAGAAGATCTTTATTTCATTATTCTTTCGCAAGAGATAAATTTTGAGGCAAAAGATGGTAGCCATGCAATAAAAGAGTTTAAAAACATAATTGCCACCTTCCCTAAGGAGTATAGTGTCCCTTTTACAATGTATATTGCAGGATTGAATTATGAAGAGATTGCGAACTCTCTGAACATTAACATTGGAATAGTAAAGAGCAGAATATTTTGTATGCGAAAGAAATTACATACTCTTCTTAAAGATTGCAGATAGAATTTTCTTTTTTTATTTCTGAAAGTAAAAAGAGGGTAACTCAATGCAGACCTAATACACGTAAAAGAGAGAAACTTAATTTTCAACTTCTGAATAGAGTTCTTTTATATATTTTGTAATACTACACCTGTAAATTAACTATGCAAAATTACTACCAAAACAATTTTATTAAAAAAGTTATATAAATATTTTGCAGATATTAGAAAAAGTATTACCTTTGCAACGCATTTCGGAAAACGAATGCACAATAAGGGAGATTCGCTAGCTCAGCAGGTAGAGCACAACACTTTTAATGTTGGGGTCCTGGGTTCGAGCCCCAGGCGGATCACTTAGAAGGAAGAGGATAACAAAAGTTATCCTCTTTTTTTGTTGCCTATACTTACATCGTTACTTATTTTTTATTAAAATTCAACAGTTTACAATTTTATCAAAAAAATTTGCAAGTTGAATGAACTTTTTTCTGTTTTAATTGTTTTATATGAATAACACAAAAAGTGCAGAAATGAATAAAAGTGATGATTTGTTTGTGATGAGAATATTAAAACTGCAAGATGAATTATATATCTATGCATATTCTCTTACTATAAATATAGAAGATGCAAAAGACCTCTTGCAGGAAACATTATTGAAGGCTCTTGATAATAGAGATAAATATGTTGATAACACTAACCTA
>JAFQBL010000093.1 GCA_017416695.1 Bacteroidales bacterium
GCCATTGTCAAACCAAATTGCTGATAGAATGTACCAGTAATACCCGACATAAAACTAACAGGAATAAATACTGCCATCATAACCAAAGTAATAGAAATCAATGCTCCTGAAATCTCGTTCATTGCCTCTATTGCGGCAGCCTTAGCACTCTTTGCACCCTCCTCCAACTTGGCATGAACTGCCTCTACCACCACTATGGCATCATCCACCACTATGGCTATGGCCAGAACTAAAGCACAAAGAGTAAGAAGGTTTATACTAAATCCTATCAATTTTAAAACGAAGAAAGTTCCAATCAATGCAACGGGTATTGCAATTGCTGGAATAAGAGTAGAACGGAAATCTTGCAAGAAGATATACACTACCAGAAAGACAAGGATAAATGCTTCAACCAAAGTCTTTAATACCTCATGGATTGAAGCAAACAAAAAGTCGTTTGTATTAAGCAATACATCATACACCATACCTGGAGGAAAATCCTCTGACTCTCTATCCAACAACTCTGTAATCTCGTTAATGATTTGAGTTGCATTGGAACCTGCACTTTGGTAAATCATAGTGGTAATACCTTCGTGTCCGTTCGATTTGGTATCAAGTGCATAACTCAACGAGCCCAACTCTATATCGGCAATAGTCTTGAGATATAAAACCTCTCCATTTTTATTTGCCCGAATAACAATATTCTCAAACTCTTCAGGAGTTTGCAATCGTCCCTTATACTTTAACATATATTGGAACGACACATTCTTGGCATTCTCTCCCAACTGACCAGGGGCAGCCTCAATATTTTGCTCATTAAGTGCGTTAACAACATCCTGAGGCATAAGTCCATATTGAGCCATAACATCGGGTTTTAGCCAAATTCGCATAGAGTATTCCGAACCCAGAATAAAGGCATCACCCACTCCCTCAACACGTTTAATTTGAGGAATTACATTTATTTTAAGATAGTTATATATAAAGTTTTGGTCATATGAGTCATCTTCGCTAAAAACGGTAAACGCCATAAGCATACTTGACTGCTTTTTGCTTGTAGTAACTCCTGCCTTTGTAACCTCCGAAGGCAGAAAACCTTGTGCTTTAGATACTCGGTTTTGTACGTTAACCGCAGCCATATTGGGATCGCAACCTGGCTTAAAGTATATTGTAATAGTGGCATCGCCTGTATTGGTAGCAGTAGAGGTCATGTAGGTCATCTCCTCTACACCATTAATCTCCTCTTCCAAAGGTGCAATAACACTATTTACCACAGTTTGGGCATTGGCTCCCTGATACGATGCCTTGACCTCTACGGTTGGAGGTGCAATATCGGGATACTGCAAAATTGGCAACGACATAAGACCGATAATACCGAGAATAACTATAAGAATAGATATTACGGTGGAAAGTACCGGGCGTTCTATAAACTTATCTAATTTCATAATGAATAATTTCTAAAATATTTTCTTCGTGTTTTTTGTACAAATATAAACTATAATATGTCAGTCTCTATATTTGTATTTAAATCCTAAAAGTCTAACAACTAACAAAACTACGGTTATACGAGAGCGGAGTTATACTTGTATAAACCCTGCCGAGCAACAGCAGTTTTGAGGAACAGTGTTCCTCAACTACTTCGTTGTTGCCGCTTTAAGTTTAGCATCTGATTGCTCTTTGGTAATAGGCGTAATCTTCATATTGTTTTTAACAGATGAACCAACACCCTCAATAACAATTCTATCTCCAGCCTTCAATCCCTTAGTAACAATATAGTTTTGGTTGATAGTGAGAGGTTCAACCTCAATTTGTTTGTTTACAGTAACGTTACTATCGTTAAGCACATATACAAACTTTTTATCTTGCAACTCGTAAGTGGCCGTTTGAGGTATTAGCAGGGCGTTCTTGATAATCTTAGGAATAAGAACACTTCCTGTGTTTCCACTACGCAAAAGTTGTTTGGGATTCTTAAACATAGCACTCATCTTAGCCGAGCCTGTTTTTGTGTCCATTACACCGCTAATGGTCTCTATAACTCCTTTCTCGCTATAAATTTCGCCAGTAGCAAGTTTAAGTTCAACATTAGGCATAAGTTTAAGGATATCATTAACACCACCCTTCTCTGTATAGAACAACATAAACTTCTCATCAATTGAAAAGTTTGCATACACCTTGCTAATATCCGAAACAATTGTCAAAGGCTCAGCAGTTGAGGGAGATACCAAGTTTCCAATACTAACTGGAATATTTCCAACAACACCATCCGATGGACTTTTAATGTATGTGTAATCTAAATTAGTTCTTGCGTTATCTAACATAGCACGCGCCTGTTCCAATTCAGCAACCGATTGAGCCAAAGAGTTATCAGCAAGTTTCTTTTCGTATTCACTTATAATACCTTTCTTGGCAAGATTTGCTTTGTTCTGAGCAGTAAGTTTTGATGTTTCAACCTTAGCCTCAGCAACATGAAGTTGAGCCAAAGCAGTATTATACTCTGCTTGATAAATTTCGTGATCTACCTCAAAAAGTACATCGCCTTTTTTTACCATATCTCCCTCGCTGATATTTATCTTTACTATAAAACCTGAAACCTTACTCCTAATTTCGGCGTCAGAATTACCTCCGATAGTAGCAGGAAACGAGTTTTTTACTGTAACACTATCCTCTTTAACAGTGATAGTTGCATACTCAGGAGGAGTTTGTTCTTTACTCTCCTCTTTACACGCAGTAGCACTTAAAACAATACCCATTGCAAGTGCTGCATTTGCAAAAAATCTAAAATTCATTATTATATATTTTTTAATTTATTATCAATAAATATCACGAATAAAACAATATAAAACTATACCATTTCAACAGATGCAAATTTAAATAATTAATTTACATAATTAACATAAAAGATATGAAATATTAGAGATAAAAAGCAAAGTAAAGTTAAAATTTAAGAGTACTTCAAGACTATATCCTTAAGGTGATAAAAACAATTATAATTATTATGAGCAAAAGATTAAAATTCATTATATTTGCATAAATATATTTGAAAATAATTGTTTAACACAAACAATAATTGTATAAAATTCTCGTTAACCTTAAAAAGGTTAACATTTTTGTGTACACATTAATAAAAAAGTCTATTGTATGAGTGAAAATAAAAACACCATTCCTGCAGAAGGAGATATCAAAATAGATATAATGACAACCCTTAAAAATATATGGGCTATCAGAAAAAAACTACTTAAAATTGGAGTTATAACATTTGTAATAGCCTGTGTTATTGTTTTGTTAATTCCTAAAAAATACGGAATAATGGTAACATTGGCTCCCGAAGCAGGTCAAAATGGCGAAGGTGTTTTATCGGGAGTAGCCTCAATGTTAGGAATGGGAGGTTTAAATATGGGAGAAGATGCTGATGCATTGAACGTTGATTTGTATCCCGATATTGTGAGTTCTACTCCTTTTATGTTAGATATTTTAGATACTAAAGTAAAGAGGTTGAACAATCTTGATGAGGAGATGACAATTGAAGAGTATATTGAAAATCATACAGGTTCAATATTTCATAAAATTTTAGCACTTCCAGGAAAAGGGATAAAAGCAGTAAAAGGGCTTTTCTCTGATGATGCAGATACAATAGTTAAATATAACGATTACCATCTGACAAAAAGTCAGACAGTGATGCTAAAAAATCTTCGAAATATGGTTGCCACTTACGTAAGTAAAAAAACAGGAGTAACCAATATTGAAGTTACAACAGAAGATCCTTTGGTTACAGCAATGTTAACCGACACCATTGTTGCCAAATTAAAGAATACAATAATAGAGTACAGGACTGCAAAAGTCTCAGATGATTGTAAATATTGGGAACTTATATATGAAGAGAGAAAGGCAGATTATTATGCAAAACAAGAAGAGTATGCACGATATGTAGATACAAATAAAAATCTTGTAATGCAAAGTGTTATTGCTGAGCGTGAACGTTTGCAAAATGAAGTAACCTTAGCATATCAATTATATAGTAATGTTGCAACACAACTACAACTTGTAAGAGCAAAAGTTCAAGAATCAAAACCTGCATTTGCCGTAGTGGAGCCAGCCACTGTACCTTTGAAGGCTAAAGGAATAGGAAGAAGTTTGACGGTAATTGTAATTGTATTGATTGTTGAGGTTTTGGCAATACTATGGTTTCTTAAGGGAGAAGAGTTGTGGTATCTATTTAAAGAACAATTAGCCCAAAGCAAACAAGAGATTACACAAGAGAAAAGGAATAGACAATAAGTAAAATTGCAATAAAGATGCTCTCTATAAACAGATTGTGTTATATAATATTGCTGTTAATGCTGATATTCGGAGTATATTTCTATCATGCACTCCCAATATTTCAGTTTATGGATGAGTTATTATCCTGGTCTCTCCTGATGATAGCAATATTTATCTCTATTGCAAAAAAAGATTTTAAACGATTTAATAAACTGTGGTTGGTACTGGCTATATTTATATTTTATCTGTTATATAGCATCTTTATATCAAAAGTAAATACCCCTCAGGCCTCACTAAGTGATTTTTTGGTTCAACTTAAACCATATATTACATTCTTTGTAGTATATGCTATAGCCCCAAAATTTACTCCCAAACAAAAAACATGGTTAAGATACATCTGCGTAACATTGGCATTATTGATGTTAATAATATATCTTTTACCAGGCGATGTTTGGGAAATTGTCTTTTTTCACCCTGCAGTATTGGGAATCTCTGCAGTGGTTCTCTCAATGATATATTTAACCTGTTCTCATGGAACAAAAAAGGATAAAATAATAACAACATTAATTTTGATGTTAGGGCTGTTGGGTGGAAGATCAAAATTCTATGGTTTTTTTATAGTTGCACTATTTATGTTGTTCTTCTTTAAAAGAGAGATGCTTTCTCATATAAAAATAAAATATATAATAGTCGCATTATTAATTCTTGCTGTAATATTAGTTGTTTCCTGGAAAAAAGTATCCTTCTACTTTATAAATGGAGAAGATTTCTCTTCTCAAGAGATGACCGAAACGATTGCTCGCGCAGCATTTTACGCCTTCTCATTTCCTGTAATGATTGACTATTTCCCATTTGGGCCAGGATTTGCAACATACGCAACCTATTTCTCAGCACATCCATACTCTCCATTATATGCCGAATATGGAATGGATAAAATCTGGGGGTTATCCGAAGAGTTTTCCGATTTCGTTGCTGACACATTTTATCCAGTCTTGGCTCAATTTGGCTTTGTAGGATTATTCCTATTTATAATTTTTATACGTTTTATGTTTTTACAGATTAAGAGAGGGGCAAATACTCTTACAGAAAAGGGGGTAATA
>JAFQBL010000094.1 GCA_017416695.1 Bacteroidales bacterium
AGTAACCATAGCAACCAATATGGCAGGACGTGGTACCGACATTAAACTATCTGATGCAGTAAAAGAGGCAGGAGGATTAGCAATCATCGGTACAGAGCGTCACGAGTCGCGTCGTGTTGACCGTCAGTTACGCGGACGTTCAGGACGTCAGGGAGATCCAGGTTCTTCAGTATTCTTTGTGTCATTTGAGGACAACCTGATGCGTCTGTTTGCATCAGACAGAATGGTGAAGATATTGGATAGTTTCGGATTTAAAGAGGGCGAAATGATACAACACAGAATGGTATCAAACTCAATTGAAAAAGCACAACGCAAAGTTGAGGAGAACAACTTTGGAATCCGTAAACGTCTATTGGAGTATGACGATGTAATGAACTCGCAACGTGAGTTGATATACTCAAAACGTCGCCATGCCTTGAAGGGAGAGAGAATAGGAATTGACATAATGAATATGATAGCAGACTCGGTAAGTTCTATGATAGATATTTACTCTTCAGACTCTGACTATCAATCATTGCAAGAGGATGCCCTTAAAACATTTGCTGTTGAGTTGCCATTTGATGAAGCAACATTCAGTAAAGAGAAAAAACAAATCCTCAATGATAAACTATACGAAACCGTAATAGATGCCTTCAACAGAAAACAAGCACAGTTGGCATCGGTTGCATATCCTGTAATAAAAAGAATTTACGAAAATGAGGGAAATCGTTATGAGGATATAATGATACCCGTAACTGACGGAAAACGTGTATATAATATAAAATGTAACTTAAAAGAGGCATATGAAACCGAAGGAGCATCAATATGCAAGCAATTCCAAAAATCAATATTGCTATACATAATTGATGAATCATGGAAAGAGCATCTTCGTGATTTGGACCAATTACGTCAATCGGTACAAGCAGCAAGTTACGAGCAGAAAGATCCCCTGTTGATTTACAAGATTGAGTCGTTTGGATTGTTCCGCGATATGTTAGAGACAACAAACCGTAAGAGTGTTTCAATTTTGTTAAGAGGAAGAATTCCTATGCGTGAAGGCGAAGAGGTACGCGAGGCAGCACCTGAGCGTCGCCAAGATTACAGCCGTTACCGCACACAAAAAGATTCACTCTCTGAGCAACAAGAGGGAGCAACTGCATCGGGAGGTGGAGCATCAAGTTCAGCAGGACATACACCAATAAAGGCTGAGCCTAAAGTTGGACGTAATGAGCCTTGCCCATGCGGAAGTGGTAAGAAATACAAAAACTGCCACGGAAAAGGGTTGTAGTTAAATAAGTTATTAGTTGTTGGCTGACGCCACCCTCTGGGTAGTTTTTAGACTAATAAAACTAAATAATCTTTGAAAACAATAACTAAATAGGGGTTGTACTTAAAGTGCAACCCCTTATTCTATTAGTCCAATTGGTTCAATTGGTTTTTGATAACTAAAAACTAACAACTTTTTTTTGCCGACACCCATAAAAGTATATAGGTTATAGCAGCGTTAATCATCAAAAGTTCGTAGCCAGTTTTGTAACCTATGGTGTGTTGTAGGGTGTAACTCAACGCAAAGCAGATTATGGGTGAGGCAATGGCAAAATAGGGGATATGTTTGTCGTTAGGTCTGCCTTTGCTAATCAAACCATATGCAAACAATCCCAATAGTGGTCCATAAGTGTAACCAGCAATGGTATAGATAGCATCAATAACGCTGTCGCTGTTCATATATCTGATTGCCATAATAATAAGGGCAAACAACCCAGCCATACCAATATGAGAGATTTTTCTAACTCTCTCTGCTCTGTTGCTATCCATTTTGTCGGTACGCAAAATATCCAGGCAGAACGAAGTGGTGAGCGAAGTCAAAGCCGAGTCGGCACTCGAAAAGGCTGCTGCAACAATACCGATACAGAAGAGTACCATTACAGCACCGCCCAAATGGTTGGTAGCCAAAAGCGGAAGAAGTTCATCGCCCTTCTCAGGTATGACAATACCATTATATGAGGCAAATGCTAAAAGCAAAATGCCAATACACAAGAATATCAAATTAACAGGGATAAATGCCACACCATAAATATACATATTGCGTTGTGCCTCTTTTAAACTTTTGATAGTAAGGTTCTTTTGCATCATATCTTGGTCGAGCCCTGTCATAACAATAGTTATGAAAATGCCACTAAGGAATTGCTTGAAGAAGTTCTGCTTTGAACCCCAGTCGTCAAAAACAAATATATTTGAGTGTTCGCTGTTTGTAATAATAGATACAGTCTTGCCAAAGCCAATACCCATCTTTGACATAATGGCATAGATAATCAGCCCTGCCGCAGTAAGTAAAATAATGGTTTGTAAAGCATCAGTTCTGACAATTGACCTTATACCTCCTTTGTTTGAGTATAGCCAGATAAGGAAGATAATTGATATTGTAGTAATCTCAAACGGAACGCCTAACTCATTAAATACCAGACTTTGCAGAATTAGAACCACTAAAAACAGACGAGCCGCTGCACCAGTTATTTTTGATATAATAAAAAATATTGCACCAGTTTTGTAACTCTTTGATCCAAAACGTTCATCAAGGTATTTATAAATTGAAATCAGATTTAACTTGTAATATAAGGGTAGTAGAACTTTGGCGATAATGATATAGCCAACGGTAAAACCAAGTACCATCTGCATATAGTTCATATCAATACTCTTTGGCATACCTGGTACCGACACAAAAGTAACCCCCGAAATTGATGTGCCAATCATTCCAATAGCAACCAACCACCAAGGTGAGTTACCATTGCCTCTGAAAAAAGCATCGTTACCACCCTTCTTTGCCGATAGTCGGGCAATAATAGTAAGCAAAGTAAAGTAGCCTATAATGATAAACAATATTAAAACACCATTCATTTACCTGTAATAATAAAAATTTTGTGCGAAGATATTGAAAAAACTTAGATGTTGTTTGATTTTATTTTACAATATTAGGAAAAAATATAAGAAAATTCAAACAACATCTTTGATTGTTAAATCAAAATAATTAATTTTGGCACATAATTAAAAAATAAAAGCAATGAATACTATAAAATTAGAGTTGGAGAAGGCACTTGGAGCATCGGCACAAGAGCAACTTCAAAAGATAGCCCCAGAGGTAGAGAAAGCAATAGAGACACTCTATGCAGGTAATGGAGCAGGAAACGATTTCTTAGGATGGTTAAACCTTCCAGCAGAGATTGATCATAAGTTTTTAACCGATATTGAGACAACAGCAAACTCATTACGCCGTAAATGTCGCTTTGTTGTAGTAATCGGAATTGGAGGAAGTTATCTTGGAGCAAAAGCAGTAATTGATGCACTATCAGGAACCTTTGCTTGTTACGATGCAAATGCAAAAACACAAGTACTTTTTGCTGGACACAACATTGGAGAGGACTACTTGGCAGATATGCAGGAGTTCTTAAAAGATAAAGAGTTTGGTATAATCAATATCTCTAAATCAGGAACAACAACTGAGCCTGCAATTGCATTCCGCTTGTTAAAACAACAACTCGAAAATCAAGTAGGAAAAGGAGAGGCTCAACGTCGTATAGTGGCAATTACTGATGCCTCAAAAGGAGCATTGCGTACATTGGCTGATAACGAGGGATACAAAACATTTGTTATCCCCGATAACGTTGGAGGACGCTTCTCAGTTCTTACTCCAGTAGGACTATTGCCAATAGCAGTGGCAGGATTTGATATTCGAGTTCTTGTAGCAGGGGCTCAAAATATGATGCAACAATGTAAAACTGCATCATTTGAAAGCAACATAGCAGCACAATATGCGGCAGCACGTAACATCCTATATCGTGATGGTAAAAAAATAGAGATATTGGCTAATTTCAATCCTAAACTACACTACCTTGCAGAGTGGTGGAAACAACTCTACGGAGAGAGCGAAGGAAAAGAGGGAAAAGGAATATTCCCTGCATCAGTTGACTTTACAACAGACCTTCACTCAATGGGACAATGGATACAAGAGGGAGAGCGTACAATCTTTGAAACAGTAATCTCTGTTGAAAACGTTAACAATACATTGGTGATACCAACTGACAAAGAGGACCTTGATGGTTTGAACTACTTGGCAGGAAAACGAGTTGACTATGTAAACAAAATGGCAGAGTTGGGAACACAAATGGCACACGTAGATGGCGGTGTACCTAACATTCGCATAGTAATACCAGCAGTACGCGAGAACTGTTTAGGTGCATTAATCTACTTCTTTGAAGCCGCATGTGCAATAAGTGGTTACACATTAGGTGTAAATCCATTTAATCAACCAGGAGTAGAGGCATACAAAAAGAATATGTTCCGCCTATTGGAGAAACCAGGAGTAAAATAGTAGAATACCTTTATAATAAATCAAGGGGTTGCACTGAAAAAGTGTAACCCCTGTTTTTATTTAGATTAATTAGATATGATAACTCTAATTTGCCTAACCTTTGGAAGGTAGACTAATACCTCAATTAATAAAATTTTATGATTTTTTTAGAAAAAAAATTGATTTTTAGATATAAATGATTATTTTTGTCTTTTGAACAATTTACCGTAAATATATACTAATAATAAAATAATAAGTCTATGAAGAAATTTTTACTTTTATGCTCAATGATGTTAGCTATGGTTGCAACATCAATGGCAGCAATTGATACTTCAAAAGAGTATCGTATTAAAGATTCCGGAACAGGTTATTATCTTAATGCAGGTAACTATACCGCACATACTGATGGCCCTATTGGTGGTGTAAATGTAGTAGCATATGCTGAGGATGATGACCAAATATTTACATTTACACAATCAGGTTCAAACTACACATTAAGAACCAAAAGTGGTTACAACATTGTTTGTCAACAATGGAACGTTGATGCTTTGACATCGGCAGCAACATCTCTTACATTTGTAGATAATGGCAATGGAACATACTACATAATGAAAGGAACAACCTATTTCAAAGTTGAGCAAGTAAGTGGTGTATATTATCCATTCTGTGATGCTCCATCTTCTGCAAAAGCAACATGGACATTGGAGCCTCTTCAAGCAGTAGATGCACCTGAGCGTACAATCTCGGTAGCAGCAAACCCAACAATAGGAGGAACAGTTTCAGTTGATGGGGCAGCATCTGTTACAAAGTCTGGTCCCGTAACCATTACTGCAACACCTGCAGAGGGATACAAATTTGTAAAATGGACATTAGACGGAGCAGATATTACAACACAACCATCATTTACAAATAATATAGAGGGTGATAAAAATTATGTTGCAATTTTTGTTGAGACAGCAATAGTTGATGTTTATAACGAACAAGTATGTAAACCTACATTTGCTAAATCAGGAAATACATCATTTATTACAGCAGCAGCAATAGGTAATGCAAATGGAGTAACTCCAGGATCATACGCACTTGGAAGTTTGGCTGTTCAAGGACAACAAGGAGTAACAGATCCTGTAGCAGTAATACCAGGAGCAACATTTAACTTGAACATTACATATACAATAAACTGGGGAGATATAACTTTCTATCAATTCCAAGGAAGTGAATCAGAGAAACTTTATGGCTCATTTGATGGAACTTGGCCAAGTGGTAACCCTATATCTGCAATGACATCGGCAGGAATGACAGTAAGCGGTAATACTGTAACAGTGCCTATAACAGTGCCAAGTGATTTAGTGCCAGGAGAGGTATTTGTTATCAGATCGTTAGTTGGAGAGGAACCAACATCGGCATGTCAAACAGGTTTCACTGAGGGTGCATATCTCGACTTCCTATTCTATGTTGATTCATACAAAGTAATGGTATCATCATCTGATGCAACAATGGGAACAGCATATATTGGAACAGAAGGGACAACATTTGTTTCATGTGCGGCTGACGGAACTGATACCGTAACTTTAACAGCCGTAGCAGCAACAGGATACCAATTTGTAAACTGGACACTTGATGGCGTTGAGGTATCAACAGATGCGGTATATACAACAACAGCGGTAACAGAGAGCCGTGAGTATGTAGCAAACTTTGAGTTTAAACCAGTAGAGCCACGTACAGTAAAAGTAGCATCAAACGACAAAACAAAAGGCTACGCAGTATTTGTTTCTCCACTACCCGAAGGAACAGCAACTGATGTAACAACAGGTCAAATAGTAACCGTAAAGGCTATTTCGCAAACAACAAACGATGTATTTGTAAACTGGACAATCAATGGCGAGGTAGTATCAACAGAAGAGATATATAACTATGCAGGAGCCGATGCAGTAACAATTCAAGCAAACTTTGCAACCTTATATCCTGTAAACATAGCATCATCGTCAGTAGGAGTAACAAAAGTAAAACAAGGCTCAACCACAATTGAAAGTGGAGATAGAGTGGCAGAG
>JAFQBL010000095.1 GCA_017416695.1 Bacteroidales bacterium
AAGTTATCCTCTTTCTTGTTTTTGATATATTTCAAGTTTGAAAGGTTAGTTCGAGAGAACTGACCTTTTTTTTATAAATAACAAGTAAAAAAAATTATTAAAACAAGCAAAAACCAAAACCATTAGTTACCTTTGTACTTATAACGTAAATAAAGATTTACATCTAATCTTTTTTATGCAAAAAACAAGCAAAGAGAAAAGGAGTATATTCAGAAGAATAAAGCGACAATATAGTAAAGGCGTTCGCAACATAATACACCGTAAAGGACATGGTGTACACTCACCCTATGTATTCAACTTTATAATACGAGTAATAGAGGAGAAAGCAAGATACTATGCTTACGATAAAATAGAGGAGCAATATAAACAATTAAAAATACAATCAAAAAATGGAGTCGTACCCAAGCCACAAACATTAAAATATTACAAACTCCTATACCGAATATTAAACCGAGTAAAACCACAACACGTATTAGAGTGTGGAAGTGATTGCGGATTAGTAGATACAATATTTCTTTTGGCTAATCCCGATGTACAAATAACAAGAGTTGAAGAGAGTGATTACAATACAGAAATTCCTACTTATTACACAACAAATCTATTACCTGATTTAATATACATACATAAACAAACCGAAGAGGGATACAAGCAAATATACAATCACCTATCTTCAAAAATAAAGGAAACATCAGTAATAATAGTGACAGGGATAAGATCCACAAAACACTCATACACTAATTTTGAGGAGTTTTCCTCAAACAAAACAATAAAGGTAACAATAGATATATATGACTATGCAATATTGGTAGCATCGCCAAAATTAAATAAACAAACATTTAAAATAGGATTTTAAAGAGTATGAAGATATATACAAAAGGAGGCGACACAGGTACAACCTCATTAGTAGGAGGAACACGAGTGTGTAAGCACTGCACAAAAATAGAAGCCTACGGAACAATAGATGAATTAAATTGTTTTATAGGAGATTTGCTTACAGTACTGCAAAGCTCTTCAGATATTGAATTATTAAACAAAATACAAAACTGGTTGTTTAATATAGGCTCAATATTAGCAAGTGAGGAGGAGTATATAAATAAAATGCCACAAATAGGAGAGGAGCATATTGCAGTTATTGAAAAACGTATTGATGAGATAGATGCTCAACTCCCAAAACATAATAAATTTATACTACCACAAGGAGTACCCTCAGCAACAAAAGCCAATATATGTCGCACCGTTGCGCGTAGAGCAGAAAGATGTATATGTGCTTTAAAATCAGAAGATAACGTGTCTGATATTGTACTTAAATTTATAAATCGTTTATCCGATTATTTCTTTGTCCTCTCTCGTTATTGTAATATAATTGAAAATAAAGAAGAAATATTTTGGGATAATCATTGTTAAATAGAAAATATTTTATATTTTCGTGGTCGATTTGCAAAAATGAGTGTTAAATTATTTTAAAATCAAAACTCTAATAGCAAGTAATATAAATGTTAAATTATTAAAAGTTAGATAGAATATGTATTGGACATTAGAATTGGCTTCAAAATTAGAGGATGCACCATGGCCAGCATCAAAAGATGAATTAATCGATTATGCTTACCGTTCAGGAGCGCCATTAGAGGTAATTGAAAATCTTCAAGAGATAGAGGATGAAGGCGAGGTATATGAATGTATCGAAGACATTTGGCCCGACTATCCTACAAAAGAAGATTTCTTCTTCAACGAAGAGGAGTATTAATCAATCTATGAAAAATATAATTGACAAAATAGAGAAAAGGCACCATTAGGTGCCTTTTCTCTATTTATATATTATAAACTTTCATCTCACATGAATCATTTCATGAAAGGTAGGTAATATAACAATAGAAACCCCAAACAAATGTTTATAACTTTTAATTAATAATAGTTGTTACCATTAAAAGAATTCCGTAATTTTATACATTCTAATTATTACTACAATCAAATAAAATCTATAATGAAATTATTGCATACAAGCGATTGGCATTTAGGACACACTCTCTATAACTACGATAGGGTAGAGGAGCAACAGAGTATGATGAGTCAGATTATAAGTATAGTATCTGAACAAAAGCCCGACCTGTTTTTACTATGTGGAGATGTATATCACACCTCACAACCATCATCGGCAGTGCAAACTATGTTTACCGATTTTTTAGTACAACTGCACGATGCCAATCCCCAGATGCATATAATTGTAACAGCAGGAAATCACGATAGTGCCACAAAGCACGAAATTTTCCGTACCCCATGGCGTTCAATGAAGGTACACACAATAGGAACACTCAATAAAGAGAACACATCAGACCATATCATTAAAATAGAGGGAAAAGGATATGTTTTGGCACTACCCTATGCAAACACACGTAATATACCCGAAGGATTTTTTCAAAACCTGTTAGATGAAGTAAACTCACAAAACAGAGAATCACTTCCAGTAGTATTAACCGCACACACAACAGTAAAGGGGTGCGATTATATGGGACACAGCAATGCAACCGAATTCTCAGTAGGAGGTATCGACACACTTGATATAGAAGAACTCGGTTCGGGTTATGACTACTTGGCACTTGGTCATATACACCATCAACAATATGTACATACAGGAAAGCACAATGTAAGGTACTCTGGCTCGCCACTTGCAGTAAGTTTCGATGAAGCCTACCCACATTCAGTAACAATGGTAGATATTGAAAAACATGGAGCAGTACCTGTAACAACCCAAATAGAGATAACCAATCCACGACCTTTGGTAACACTCCCCACCGAAGGAGTAGCAACATGGGATGATGCAAAAACATTACTAAGCAATTACCCTGCTGATATACCAGCCTACATTCGACTAAATGTAGAGATAGAAAACTTCTTGTCTCCTAACGCAAATGCCGAAGCAGTTGCACTAACAAAAGATAAACAGTGTAGATTTTGTTATATAAATGCAAAACTTAAAAATTCAGGAGGAGTAGAAACTAAGGTAATGACTATTCAGGAACTAAAGTCCGAAGCACCTATCGACATTGCACGTCAATATGCCAAAGACAAAGGAATAATCTTTGATGAAACAATGCAAACACTATTTCAGGAGGCATTAGGAAGATTAAATGAAGAGATGCGCAATGAGTAAATGAATTAGAGTTATGAAGATACAAAAACTAACAATCCACAATATAGCATCGGTCGAAGATGCAGTTATCGATTTTGAGTCGCAACCATTAGCCGATAGTGATATATTTCTAATAACAGGAAAAACAGGTTCAGGAAAATCAACAATCCTCGATGCAATCTGTCTTGCCTTATATGCCGATACCCCTCGATTAACAAATTGTAAGATGGGCGGAAAGGTAGAGGATGCAGGAAAGAGCGATTCCTTAACACTTAAAGATCCCCGACAACTACTAAGAAGAAATGAGGCAGAGGCGTATGTAACTTTGACTTTTATTGGAAAGAATGAGATTAGTTATGAGGCAACATGGGGAGTGCGTAGAGCAAATAACAAAGTATCAGGTAAACTACAATCCAAAAGTTGGATATTAAAAAATATCACAAGAGGTATTATATTAACAAAAGATGCAGAGATTCAAGATGAAATAAAGTCTGCAATAGGATTGGATTTTAATCAATTTTGTAGAACAACCCTACTTGCGCAAGGCGAATTTACACGATTCTTAAATAGTAATAATAACGAAAAAGCCGAAATATTAGAGAAGATAACAGGAGTAGATATATATTCTCAAATAGGAAAGCAGATATATATTATAACATCAGAGAAGAGAGAAGAGTATAACACAATAAACAAACAAGTAGATAATATTCATATACTCACCGAAGATGAAATAACTGCAAAAAAAGATTTCTTAAACACACTTGAAGAAGAGTATAAAATTATAAAAAAGGCAACCGAAAAGGAATCTGTAAAACTTGAGTGGCTGAAAACAGATATAAATCTAAAAAAGGAAGAGAAGAGCAGTTGTGAATCTCTTCAACAAGCAAAACAATCACTTGAGGATACTCAGTTTAAGCAAAAAGAAAAATTTGTTCATGAGTGGCAAGAGACAATTGATGCACGAGAATGTCTTGTAGAGATTACCAAAGGTAAAACCATGCAACAAACACAAGAAGAGAAACTTAAAACCTTAACAGAAGAGTACCAAAAATTATCAGGAGGTTATAAGTATGAATTAACCCAACTCGCAGCAATTAAATCTTCTATTGAAAAAATAGATACCTATTTTGAAGAAGAGCAAGAAAATAAAGCCATATACGAAAATGCACAAACAATAAAAACCCTATTGCTAAATATCGCAAATGATTATGAGATAATAGAGATTAAAAGCAGACTTATTGAAAATAATCGCCAATCACTTACAGATAATTTATTACCCCTTCATCAAGAGGCAATACGTAAAGTTGAGGAGGCAAAAAAAGCATATGCTCTGAAAACTGATGAGTTAAGCACTGCAAAAAAAGAACTTGAAGATATAAATCTTTCGCAACTTCGTGCAACACACGCACAAGTATGCGATTTGCTGAATAAAATAGCAATAGCAAAAGAGAGAATTGAGAACTTAGAGCAAGAAAAAAAACGTATTGAAACTATAAAAAAAAGTATTGCTACTCAAGAATTCTCAATACAGGAAAAGAAGAAACAATCAGCAGATATTGATACTCCACTTCGAGAAGCAGATTTAATAATGAAAGAGCGAAAAGCAACGTTAGACAAACAGAAAGATACTGTTGATAAGTTTGCAAAAACGCTACGTTCAAAACTAACCATAGGGGATACATGTCCCTTATGTCAACAAAAGATAGTGTCGAAGATACCACATGAGGAGACCTTGTCAGCATTGGTTGATGGTTTCATAATTGCGTATGAAGAGGCTGAGAATAATTATAACCAATTGCGAGAAGTAAAATTAAAAATTGATGCAGAGATTAAATCTGCAATTGAATCATATAACAGAGATAAGCAACTATTAGAAGCCGACAAATCTGTTGAAGAGGCAACACAAAAAGTAATAAACGGATGCAAGGATTGTGGAGTAGAAACACTAAACGATACAACCCTCTCTGTACTAAATAATTTACAAGAAACAAACAATACAAAAAAAATAGATTTAGAAACAAAAATATCTATTGGAGAGGCAAAAGAGAAAGAGGTACAGATATTACAAATAACCCTTAACACTATGCGTGATAATGTAGATAAACTTAACAATAAAGTTTCAGAAACAGAACATAGCATAGCCCAAGAAAATACAGCAATAGAGAAAGAGGAGGGAATAGTAAAAACTAAAAGAGGCGAGGTAGAAGAAGACAAGGCAAAAGTTCAAGAGTATCTGCCTCTAATTAAATGGGGTATAGATTGGAGTTTGCAACCACAAGAGTTTGTCGTAAAATTAAATTCAGAGTATAACAAATATAGTGCAAACCTAAATGAGCGAGAGAGGCTTCAATTACAAGGTAATAAATTGGAGAATCTATGTGATAATGTAAAAACTACACTAACAAAGATTCAAGAATTAATCCCTTTATTACAAAAATACAACCCCACAGATATAGTAAAAATAGAAGATTTAAACGATAGAACAAGAACATTAGAGACAAGTATAACAACAACACTTGGCAATTTAAAAATAGCAGAAGGTATGATAAAAGAGAGTTCTGAAGAACTTGAAAAATATCTATCTTCACATCCATCTATAACAAAAGAGAGACTAATAGAACTAAATACATATACATCTGATAATATAAAAGCAGAGGCTGACAGTATAAAACAGGTTCGAGAAAACTTCGTAGCAATTGAGGCTCAATATAAGATGTTAAAACAGCAAATCGATATACATTCAGCAAAACAACCCTCTTTGACCGAAGATGATACATTAGAGTTAATATCTCAACGAATGGAGGAGCAAGAGAAAGAGTCTGTTAAAATAGTTGAGATGAAAGCAACAATCGCACAAGAACTCAAGAACAATGATGAACAAAATCGAGCACTAAAAAAACTCCTTGACGAAAAAGAGAGTAAACGCATTGAGTACGAAAACTGGAGTAAAATAGATACCCTCTTGGGCGATGCAACAGGAAACAAATTCCGACAAATAGCCCAGAGTTACATCTTATCCAATTTAGTACACTCAGCAAACAATTATATGAGGTCTTTAACAGATCGTTATCTATTAAAGGTTGAACCAGGAACATTTGTAATAATGCTTCAGGATGCCTATCAAGGTTATCTGTCCCGAGCAGCAAGTACAATCTCAGGAGGTGAGAGTTTTCTTGTCTCTCTTTCGTTGGCATTAGCACTTAGTGATATAGGAACAACCTTATCTGTTGACACTCTATTTATTGATGAAGGATTTGGAACACTAAGTGGTGATGCACTCCAAAACGTTATAGATACTCTCAGAACGCTTCACATAAAAGCGGGACGTCATGTAGGAATAATATCACACGTAGAGGCACTTCGAGAGTGTGTTCCCGTACAAATACAAGTAATACAGGAGGGGACAAACTCAAGCAGTACAATAAAAGTAGTTCCTGAAATTAATTAAAACTAATATAAAGATGCAAGAAGATATAAAAATAGAAATATCATCGGTTGATGCAGATAGTCAATAAAAAAATTGTAACTTTGTAGCAAGATTCAAAACATTCAAAATAAAACAATTATGAAGAAAGCACTGATTACAGGTATTACTGGACAGGACGGTTCATTCCTGTCGGAACTTCTGATAGAAAAAGGATACGACGTACACGGCACGATAAGACGATCATCTGTTGACTACCGCGAACGAATAGCACACCTTGAAGGACATCCGCAATTCCACTTGCATTATGCCGATCTCGGCGACTCGATGAGCATTGTACAGGTCATCAGCAAAGTGCGCCCCGATGAGATATACAACCTTGCAGCACAGAGCCACGTTCAGGTAAGTTTCGACTCTCCTGAGTTCACTGCCAATATCGATGCGACAGGAGTATTGAGAGTGCTTGAGGCTGTACGTCTTTGCGGCCTTGCCGAAACATGCCACATATACCAGGCATCAACATCGGAACTTTATGGAAAAGTGGAGAAGGTTCCACAGAACGAAAAGACTCCATTTCACCCATACAGCCCTTATGCAGTTGCCAAACTTTACGGACACTGGATTGTAAAGGAGTACCGCGAGGCATACAACATGTTCTGCTGCTCGGGCATTCTCTTCAACCATGAGAGCGAGCGTCGTGGAGAGACATTCGTAACACGCAAGATCACATTGGCTGCAGCACGTATTGCACAAGGCAAACAGGAGAAACTTTATCTTGGCAATCTCTCGTCACTGCGCGACTGGGGATATGCAAAGGATTATGTTGAATGTATGTGGCTGATGCTGCAGAATGACAAACCCGAAGATTTCGTGATTGCTACTGGTGAACAGCACTCTGTACGCGAGTTCTGCTACTACGCATTCAAACATGTAGGCATAGAACTTGAGTTCGTTGGCGAAGGCGCTGATGAGAAAGGCATCGACAAGGCTACAGGTAAGGTTCTGGTTGAGGTATCTCCCGACTTCTACCGCCCTACAGACGTTGTAAACCTGTGGGGTGACCCATCAAAGGCACGCAAGGAACTCGGTTGGAATCCACAGAAGACCACCTTCGAGCAGTTGGTAAAGATTATGGTAGACTCGGATATGGCTAAAGTCGCTGTAGAGAAGGCTGGAGAGAAGGTTCGCACAAACCTTGCAGAGTTCCTTGAACGCGGTATTGTGAAATAAATCCATAACACACAGACAATGGAAAAGAATTCTAAGATATACGTTGCAGGACACCGTGGAATGGTAGGTTCTGCAATAGTACGCGAGCTGCATCGCCAAGGTTATACAAACATAATCACACGCACCCATAGCGAACTTGATTTGTGCCGTCAGGATCAGGTCGAGCAATTCTTTGCTGCAGAGAAGCCTGAATATGTTTTCCTCGCAGCCGCAAAGGTAGGTGGAATAATCGCGAACCACACTGCCCTCGCCGACTTCATGTACGACAACATGATGCTTGAGATGAATGTAATCAATGCTGCATGGCGCAACGGTTGCAAGAAACTGGAGTTCCTTGGTTCATCATGTATATACCCACGCTTGGCACCGCAGCCAATGAAGGAGAGCTGCTTGTTGACATCAGAACTTGAGCCTACAAATGAAGCATATGCACTTGCCAAGATTTCGGGACTTAAATATTGCGAATATCTGAACCGCCAGTACGGTACAGACTTCATCAGTGTTATGCCGACTAATCTTTACGGACCCAACGATAACTATCACCCTACTCACAGCCATGTGTTGCCGGCACTCATCCGCCGTTTCCATGAGGCAAAGGAGAACGGGTTGAAAGAAGTTACATGCTGGGGTGACGGAACACCTATGCGCGAATTCCTGTATGTTGATGACCTTGCAAACCTATGCGTGTTTCTTATGAACAATTACAGTGGCAACGAGACCGTAAACGCAGGAACAGGAAAAGAGGTTTCAATCAAGGAACTGACAACACTGGTTGCCAAGGTTATAGGATATGAGGGTGAAATCAAATGGGACACAAGCAAGCCCAACGGCACTCCTCGCAAACTGCTTGATGTTTCGAAGAGCGCCGCTCTTGGATGGAGATATAGTACGGAACTTGAAGACGGTATCAGACTTTCGTATGAGGATTTCCTCAACAATCCAATGCGTGCCGAGAGATAAGCAAAGTGAAAAGTTATTTGAGATTTTTTGCCCATTAACAAGGGAATGGAGATATAACATAAAAGAGTGTTGCAACAGCAACACTCTTTTATGTTATATATTCTTATGTAAACGATTATTCATAAAGGAAGAACTGCGGGCGTCCGTAAAGACGGAAATCCTTTACAAAATAATCTTCTGTACAGTTGCAAAACTGTCGCCATCAATTTTTATAATATATATACCTTTATTTGAAATATTATTAATGCAAATCTCATCACCCGCATTAGCACTACCAATAAATTTATTAGTTATAATCTTGCCCGTAATATCGTAAACAGAGATAGAGCAATTATTTATATTGTTAGTGAATAAAATATTTAACAATCCATTATTAGCAAAAACCTTTACGCCGTTATTGCTCTCGGAAATATAATTTTCCTCAATGCCATTTAACTCCAAAACCTTTTTTAATCCACCCCAGGCATCAAGTTTTCCATATCCCCATGTATTGTTAGGTTGACTACCAGTCCATTCATCTCTTATTGCAGTTTCACTAAAAATCTCTCTAACATCTTCAGGGGTAAGATTAGGATTAGCCTCTAACCACAAAGCCAGAGTACCAGCAACCATAGGAGAACTCATAGAAGTCCCTCTTATAGCACCCCAATAGTAGTTAATACCATTAACAATGACAGTATCACCACGTTGAATTTCTGTACTATTGTTGCTAACCGAGTAAGAAGAGTTAGACATTGATGAAACAAGATACTCACCAGGAGCAGTGATGTCAGGTTTCATTCTTCCGTCAAGAGTAGGACCTTTGCTTGAGAAACTTGATATATCATCCTCAGAAGAGATTACAGAATATGCTCTTGTTACATACGAACCAACACTTATAATACGTTTACCCGTACCGCCAATTTCAGCAATGTTACTCTCAAAATCTCCAGGAGTCCAACCCTCAAGATTCGATTTATTGGTAAATCTGCTATAATAGTCATCGCACCAACCATGAATTGTAGTACCAGTTGCACCAATGACTTTAAAACCAATGGTATATCCTGTTTTTACAGAACTTGCAAGAACCATAACGTTTATATGCGGTCTGTTGCTTCCTTGTTCAAGTTCACAACCAATTTGAATAGTTGCATTTGCTCCAACGTTATCAACCTTTGAAAGAGAGAATTCGTGAACACCAATATTACTTGATGATACAGCCTCTGTCTCATTAACTACAGTACCATCACTTGCCTTAACAACGCAAACCTTAACCTTAAACTCTTGATTATGTTCTCCATAAAAATCGCATTGAGAAGCATTGTAGGTATTATATTTAGTAAGTAAATTAACGAATGTTCTCAAACTATCTTGTGCTGTAGTAAAAGTCTTTTTAATATGTTGTCTGTTATTTCCTTCGTTACCAGCACTACCAACAAGCAGTTTCCCCTCTCCCTGAAGAGCATCACAAACTTGGTCTAAAATAGAACATCCGTCATGAGGACCATAAACATCACCTAAACTGATATTCACTACACAAGGTTTATTAACACTATCGGCGTAATCATAAATATATTTCAAACCATCGCTTATAGAGTTCCATTCAATACTTTGATCGTTATAGTTGTAACTAACAACTACAATATCACTTTCTGGTGCAATACCATGAAAGTTATTATCTTTATAACTACCAGCAGCAATACCTAAAACGTGGCTGCCATGAGTTTCGTATGTATCATCATAACCAACATTTTCAATATCCTCTTCACTCTTGTATTCGCTACCATAACTATAACCTTCAGGAGGAGTACCAGTATTAATAGGCTGATTCCAAAAACGTTTAATACGAAGATTACCATCTTTGTCGTAAAAATTTATATGGTTCAATAGAACACCACAGTCAATGATGCCAATAACCACACCCTTACCAGTATATGCCGAAGGTAACTCAATAGCATTAATAATATCATCTACATTAACAGCCTCTCTTGCTTTATCCAATTTTGGTTTAGGTCTGCCACCAGAATCAATTCTCTTTACTATATCAAGAGAAGAAATTTCATCTATTGCATCAAGAGGAATACGTGCCGAAACAATAGAATCCAAAACCATATTAACTTTCACTCCATACTCTTCCAGAGAGTAGGGGTTGCAACCCTCTTCAACGATAATATAAGCCCCAATTTCCGAGCATCTATCTTTCGAAGATTTTAGCAACGAACTATTTTCGTTGTTAATCTCATTTATAAAGTTGAATGTATTTATCGAAAGTTTATTGTTATATCCATTTGCAAAAACAATAGTGGAAATAAATAAAAATGCAAGAGTAAAAAGTTTTCTCATAATCTAAAATTTAGAAAAAATATCAGCAAACCATTTTGCTGTGATATGGCAAAGGTACAAATAAACCTCTGTATTTCAAAATATAACTAACTCCAAAGAGTGTTAAAACAGCAAAGGGCATATCAACGATATACCCTTTAACCTTGTAAATAAATATTTATTTAGTAATAATTATTACTTATTCTCTTGAGGTACCTCTTTGCGGATAGCCATTGTTCTGATCTCTTCACAGATTTCCGAAACAAATTGA
>JAFQBL010000096.1 GCA_017416695.1 Bacteroidales bacterium
ATGCTTTGCAGCCGAGTTTAATACAATAGCCATTGATGATGGAATTGCAATGGGGCATGACGGAATGTTATACTCATTACCTTCACGAGACCTGATTGCAGATAGTGTTGAGTATATGGTAAATGCTCACAAAGCCGATGCTATGGTGTGTATAAGTAATTGCGATAAAATAACACCTGGAATGTTGATGGCGGCAATGCGATTGAATATACCTGCAATATTTGTATCAGGAGGACCTATGGAGGCAGGAAACCTTAGAGGTAGAGCATTAGACTTGATAGATGTTATGATTGAGGGTGCAGATGCAAGTGTAACCGATGAGCAAGTAGCAGAGGTAGAGCGAGTAGCATGTCCATCATGCGGATCATGCTCAGGAATGTTTACTGCAAACTCAATGAATAGCCTGAACGAAGCAATAGGAATGGCATTGCCAGGAAACGGAACAATAGTGGCAACACATAAAAACCGAGAGAACCTTTTTGTAAAAGCAGCAGCAAAAATAGTTGAGAATTGCAAGAAATATTACGAAGAGGGCGATGATTCAGTGCTTCCACGTTCAATTGCAACGCGAGCAGCATTTTTGAATGCTATGACACTTGATATTGCAATGGGAGGTTCCACCAACACAGTATTGCACCTATTGGCAATAGCACAAGAGGCAGGTGTAGATTTTACTATGGATGACATAGATGCCCTATCACGCAAAGCACCAGTTTTATGTAAGGTAGCACCAAGTTCTCACTTCCATATGCAAGATGTAAACCGAGCAGGAGGAATTATCTCAATAATGAGCCTGTTGGCAAAAGAGGGATTAGTAGATACTTCGGTAAAACGAGTTGATGGATTAACACTTGGTGAGGCAATAGATAAGTATGCTATTGATGGTAAGAACTTTGCCCAAGAGGCTGCCGACCTGTGGAAGAGTGCACCATGCAACAAGTTTAATCTTAAATTAGGATCACAATCAAGTCAATATAAAGAACTTGATACCAACCGAGAAACAGGTTGCATCAGAGACTTCTGCCACGCATACGTAAAAGATGGTGGATTGGCAGTATTGAAAGGAAACATAGCACAAGACGGATGTATAGTAAAAACCGCAGGAGTAGATGAGAGTATATTCTGTTTTACTGGAACAGTAAAAGTATTTGAGTCGCAAGAGGATGCGTGTGAAGGAATATTAGGAGAAAAAGTACAGGCTGGTGATGTAGTGGTAATTACACACGAAGGACCAAAAGGAGGTCCTGGAATGCAAGAGATGCTATATCCTACCTCATATATAAAATCGCGTCACTTAGGTAAAGAGTGTGCCTTAATCACTGATGGCCGTTTTTCAGGAGGAACATCGGGATTATCAATAGGACACGTATCGCCCGAAGCAGCATCAGGAGGCAACATAGGACTGTTGAGAGATGGCGATATAATAGAGATAAATATTCCAGAACGCACAATAAATGTACGTTTGTCGGATGAAGAACTTGCTCAAAGACGAGCAGAAGAGATGAAACGAGGTAAGGAAGCCTTCACTCCCAAAACCCGTAACAGAATAATATCTAAGGCATTAAAGGTGTATGCTTCTATGGTAAGTTCTGCTGATAAGGGAGCGTTTCGTATTATAGAATAATTAATTATCTTTGTTGTTTGAAAATAATAACAAATTTTACCATTCAACTATGGCAAAAGAGAAATTGACAGGCTCTGAAATATTGATAAAAAGTCTTCTTGCAGAAGGCGTAGATACTGTTTTTGGATATCCAGGAGGAGCAATAACCCCTGTATTCGATTGTATGTATGATTATCAAAAAGAGCTGAAACATATATTGGTTCGCCACGAACAAGGAGCAACCCACGCAGCACAAGGATATGCAAGAGTATCAGGCAAAACGGGAGTTGTAATAGTAACTTCTGGACCAGGAGCAACAAATACAATAACAGGAATTGCCGATGCAATGATGGATAGCACTCCAATGGTAGTAATAGCAGGACAGATGCCATCAACAATGTTGGGAACAGATGCTTTTCAGGAGACAGACGTTGTTGGTATAACACTACCTATAACAAAGTGGAGTTATCAAATACGCCGAGCAGAAGATGTAGCGTGGGCAGTAGCCAGAGCATTCTATATAGCATCAACAGGACGTCCAGGTCCTGTAATGCTTGACTTTGCAAAGAATGCACAAACCGAAATGGCAGAGTTTGAGTACAAAAAGTGTAACTATATACGCAGTTATAACCCCTATCCAAAACTAAATGAGCAATCAATAAAAGAGGCTGCTCGAATGATAAACGAAGCAAAAAAACCTTTGCTATTGGTGGGACAAGGAGTAACATTAGGAGGAGCGGAGAAAGAGGTTATGACCTTGATTGAGAAGGCTCAAATACCTGTGGCTACTACTCTATTGGGATTATCATCAATACCCACAGCACACCCATTGAATATGGGGATGATAGGAATGCACGGAAACGTAGCCCCTAACGTAATGACAAACGAATGTGATTTGTTGATAGCAGTAGGAATGCGTTTTGATGATCGAGTAACAGCAGTGCTTGATACTTATGCACGTCAAGCAAAAAAGATACACTTTGATATAGATCCATCGGAATTTAACAAGAATGTTCATGTTGATTTATCGGTGTTAGGAAACTCAAAAGATACTATTGCTGCAGTAACTGAGTATGTTGACAGAACAGAACATACTGAGTGGTTAAAAATGTTTGAGAGACCAAAAGCCGAAGAGCAGACAAAAGTAATAGAGGTTGAGGTTGCACCTAAAGAGGGAGCATTGAAGATGGGAGAGGTGGTAAACCGAGTATCAAAGTACACCAATAACAGTGCCGTTGTAGTAACAGATGTGGGTCAAAACCAAATGATGGGAGTGCGCTATTCTGGATATTCACAACCTCGCAGTGTAATAACATCAGGCGGTTTGGGAACAATGGGCTTTGGATTACCAGCAGCGGTAGGTGCAAAATTTGGAGCGCCCGAAAGAACGGTCTGTTTGTTTGTGGGCGACGGAGGTTTGCAAATGACCTTGCAAGAGTTAGGAACCATAAAAGCATACGGAGTAAATGTAAAAATAGTATTGCTTACCAATTCTGTATTGGGAATGGTGCGTCAGTGGCAGGAGTTGTTCTTTAAACAAAGATTCTCAGAAACAGACCTCTCAAACCCAGACTTTATTGCATTGGCAGCAGCGTACGGAATAAAAGGACGTCGTATTGAGAAACGTGAGGAGTTAGACGGAGCAATAGAGGAGATGTTACAGCACGACGGCTCTTATCTGCTTGAAGCAATAGTAGAGAAGGAGGAGATGGTATTCCCTATGACGCCAACAGGAAAGAGTGTGAACTATGTAATGTTAAACCGCGACGAAATATATAAATTGTAATGGAAAAACTATATACAATAACAGCACTATCTGAAAATGAGGTAGGTCTGTTAAACCAAATATCAATTATCTTTACCCGTCGCAAACTCAACATTGAGTCGCTATCGGTATCGGCATCAGCCATAAGCGGAGTTCATAAGTTTGTAATAACAACAAACTGTGATGAAGCAATGGCTATAAAGGTTGTAAACCAAATTGAGAAGCGAATAGATGTAATACGTGCATTCTATTATGCCGAAGAGGATATAGTATATCAGGAAGTAGCACTATATAAAGTCTCTACACCAGCACTATTAGAGATAGGCGGTTTGGAGAAGTTGGTCAGAAGATATAATGCCAGAATATTAGAAATTCATCCAGTATATACCATAATAGAGAAGACAGGACATACCGAAGAGACACAATCTCTATTTCAGGACCTTGAACAATTCGGAGTATTGCAATTTGTAAAATCGGGAAGAGTCTCTATAACTAAATCAACCATTGAGCATGTTGATAAATTCTTGGAATGTCAAGAGTTGCGTAGAAAGGAGTTAGAGGAGAAGTAGAATGGAGAGCATGCCAAAAGAGTATTCAAAGACCTATAATATTGTAGCATCGGATTGTAATGCACAACGTGAAGTGACATTACCATTTCTTGCTAACAAAATATTGGATGTAGCAACCGAGCACGCCGATATATTAGGAATAGGATATGCCGATATTACTCCCAAAAACCAGGCATGGGTATTGGCTCGATTGGCATTGGAGATGGAGTGTTATCCCACTCCCTACGAAACATTAATTATTGAAACATGGATAGAGGATTGCAATAAACACTTTTCGGAACGTAACTTCTGTATGAAGAATGCTCAAGGCAAAATATACGGTTATGCACGTTCGGTGTGGTTTGTAATTGACCTGACAACTCGTAAATCGTTAGATATAAGTTCATTCGCTGGAATGAAAGATATGATTGCCGAACGAGTCTGTCCCATGACTAAAATAGGAAAGGTAAAACCTGTTACTTTGGGCGAAGGATTTGTCCATAGAGTAAAGGCTGGAGATATAGATTACAACCGACACTTTAATAGTGGAAAACAGGTAGAGCATATAGTAAATCTTATTCCAATGACCGATTTAGATACAAAGTATATAAGTCGATTTGAGATAAGTTATATGAACGAAGCACACTTTGACCAAGAGTTATCTTTAATGAGAAACGAGGAGACTACAGATAACTATACGGCAGAGATGAAACCCACAGATGGTGGAGCAACAATATGTAGATGTAGGATAATTTTAAAAACGAGATAATAAATTAATTAACTTAATAAACAATTAAAAAAATTATGGCAATAATGAATTTTGGCGGTGTTGAAGAGAATGTAGTAACCCGCGAGGAATTTCCATTGGAAAAAGCAAGAGAAGTATTAAAAAACGAGACAATAGCAGTAATTGGATACGGAGTACAAGGACCAGGACAAAGTCTTAACCTTCGCGATAATGGATTTAACGTAATTGTAGGACAACGTAAAGATTCAAAAACTTGGGATAAAGCAGTAGCAGATGGTTGGGTACCAGGTGAGACTCTATTTGATATTAAAGAGGCTTGCGAGCGTGCAACAATTATACAATATCTATTATCAGATGCAGCACAAATTGAGGTATGGCCAACAGTAAAAGAGGCTCTTACTCCAGGAAAAGCACTTTACTTTTCACACGGATTTGCAATCACATATAAAGAGCGTACAGGAATTGTACCTCCAGCAGATGTTGATGTAATATTGGTAGCACCTAAAGGTTCAGGAACAAGTTTGCGTCGTATGTTCCTACAAGGACGCGGATTAAACTCAAGTTTTGCAATATTCCAAGATGCAACAGGACGTGCAAAAGATCGTGTAATAGCATTAGGAATTGGAGTTGGTTCAGGATATTTGTTTGAAACAGACTTCAAACGTGAGGTATATTCAGACCTAACTGGAGAGCGTGGAACATTGATGGGAGCAATACAAGGAATCTTTGCAGCACAATACGAAGTTCTTCGTGCTAACGGACACACTCCATCAGAGGCATTCAACGAAACAATTGAGGAGTTGACACAATCACTTATGCCTCTTGTAGCGGAGAATGGAATGGACTGGATGTATGCAAACTGTTCAACAACTGCACAACGTGGAGCATTAGACTGGTGGAAAAAATTCCGTGATGCTTCAAAACCTGTATTCGAGGAGTTGTATAGCGAAGTAGCAAAAGGAAACGAGGCACAACGCTCAATTGACACTAATAGCCAACCAGGTTATCGCGATGGTCTAAACAAAGAGTTGGAGGAGTTGCGTAACAGCGAAATGTGGCAAGCAGGAGTTGTAGTACGTAAATTGCGTCCTGAGAACAACTAAAAAATAATAAAATAAAACCCGACATAAGGATAACATTGTATAATGTTGTCCTTTTGTCGTGTTAAAAAAATAAGAGTTTAACTTATAAACAAAAGTGTATAAAAAAAGCGAGGAAAAATCTCTCGATTTATCCTCACTCAACCAATTTATAAACTAAACGAAAATATATAACACTATTATGGTTATCAACACTTTTGATATATCTGCAAAGTTATAACCATAAAAATAGAGAGACAATACTTAAAATAGAGTATTTTACAATCCGATACCAGACTGATGGTAACAAAAAATTGGTATTGGAGATAAATGTTAGATAAAGAAAAAAAATAATTGGGAATAAATTATTCTTGATACAATATATATATAAGTTTCAACGTTATAATGTTACACATTATAACACTAAGTAAAAATAACTGAAATAAAATATCAAACTATGAGAAAGAAAATATTGCTATTATCATTGTTGCTTATGTTCTTATCACTTCCAGCAATGGCACAAACCATGTCTGATGAGGAAGTTTTAGAATATGTGAAGAGTGCAACAGAAAGGGGAGTATCTCAAAAGCAGATAGTGATTGATTTGGCTGCAAAAGGAGTAACACGTGCCCAAGCCGAAAGAATCAAAGCAAAATATGAGAGCGATCAAAAAACTCTAAATAGCAAAAGCGCTGTTGAGAAAAACAGAATGAGGAATAGTGTAGAACTTCCTTCTCAAATGTTTGAAGAGGATGCAGAGAGGAGAGATACTCGTAAAGAGAGTGCAACACCGCTGATAGGAACAAACAAGAGTTCAAAAACAACTACCACCACAACAAAAAAGGGTGTTGAAGAAGAAGTAACCTTGACAGAAGATGAATTATTTATTGAAGAGGAAAGGGAAAAACAGTATAAAACATATACTCAATTTATAGATGGAGATACAATAGAGATATTTGGTCGCAGTATATTTCAAAACAGAGACCTGACTTTTGCTCCACTTCAAAACATAGCAACACCTGACAACTATAAATTAGGACCTGGAGATGAGGTAATAATAGATATTTGGGGAGCAAGTCAAAATAGTATAAGAGAAGTAATATCTCCTGATGGATATATAGTAGTTCAAGATTTAGGATTAGTATATCTTAATGGAAAAACCATCGAAGTTGCAACATCATATCTTAAAGAACAATTTGGAAAAATATATTCGGGAATTTCAGATGATGCCAATTCAAAAATAAGTGTATCGTTAGGACAAATCAGAACAATACAGGTAAATGTAATGGGAGAAGTATTGACTCCTGGAACATACTCGCTATCATCTCTGTCATCAGTTTTTCATGCCTTATATAGTGCAGGAGGAATAAATCATAGAGGAAGTTTACGAAATATTCAAATAGTTCGTAATGGTAAAAAGGTTGATAGTGTAGATATATATGATTATATCCTTAAAGGAAATGGATTGGCGGATTCTCGTCTTCAGGATGGCGATGCCGTAATAGTACCAACTTACGAAAACCTTGTAAGTATTGAAGGAAATGTAAAACGCCCTATGTATTACGAAATGAAAAGTGGTGAAACAGTTGCCGATTTGATTTCGTTCTCAGGCGATTTTATGGGTGATGCATATAAGGAACATATCACTATAACACGTAAAAACAATAAAGAGTACGAGATATGTACAGTGGATTTTGATGAGTATGCAACGTTTCCTCTTATGGATGGAGATAAAGCAGAAGTGGGAGCAATAATTGACCGCTTTAAAAATAAATTGGAGATAAAAGGAGCGGTATATCGACCAGGTATATATCAATTTGGAGAGAAGATAAAAACCGTAAAACAATTAATTGAAAAGGCAGACGGAATAATGGGTGATGCCTTTTTAGGACGAGCAGTAATGCATCGAGAGCATGAGGATCTAACATTAGAGGTAATACAGGTAGATGTAAAAGGTATATTAAATGGTTCAAATGCAGATATTCCACTACAAAAAGGCGATGTGTTATATATACCAAGTATTCATGACCTTCAGGATATAGGAGTAATATCGGTATTTGGAGAGGTTGCACGTCCAGGAGATTTTCCTTTTGCTGAGAATACAACAATAGAGGATATAATAATTCAAGCAGGAGGATTAAAAGAATCAGCCTCAACAGTAAGAGTAGATGTATCTCGACGTATTAAAAATAGTAGAGGAACTGAGGCAACTCAAGAGACAGGAGAGATGTTCTCATTTGCACTTAAAGAGGGATTTGTAGTTGACGGAACACCTGGTTTTGTATTAAAACCATACGACCAAGTATTTGTACGAAAGAGTCCCGCTTATAAAAAACAGATTAATGTACAAATAAAAGGAGAGGTGTTATACGAAGGAACGTATGCCTTAACACAACGCAACGAACGACTAAGCGACCTTGTTAAAAAAGCAGGAGGAGTAATTGATGGAGCATATGTTAAAGGAGCAAGATTGCTTCGTAGGATAAACGATGACGAAAGAGTTAAAATGGAAAAAACTCTTGATCTTGTAACACAAAACAGTGACTCACTTGATATGAAAAAATTGGAGTTAGGTGAAGTCTATTATGTAGGAATAAATTTGGAAGAAGCACTTGAAAATCCAGGAAGTAGTATTGATGTTGTATTAAGAGAGGGAGATGTTTTAGATATACCTGAGTTCAATAATACAGTAAGAATAAGTGGAGCAGTACTATATCCAAATACTGTTGTGTTCTCTGATAATAAAAAGGTGTCGCACTATGTTGAGCAGGCAGGAGGATATGCTCCTAAATCTAAAAAGAATAAGACCTACGTTTTGTATATGAATGGACAAATAGCAAGGGCAAAGAAAAGCAGTAAGAATATAATTCAGCCAGGATGTGAGGTTATAGTGCCTAACAGAGGAGCATCTAAGTTCAATATTCAAAATATAATGGCATTTGCAACAAGTGCAGCATCGTTGGCAACAATGGTAGCAACAATTGCCAATATTGCTAAGTAGAGCAATTATGAATATAATGTATTGTATATTTGTAAAAAAAATATTAATTTTGCAACGCTAAAAAATATAATAACCCTTTAAAAAATTAATTCAAATGGCAACAAAAATTAGATTGCAACGTCACGGACGCAAAGACGCTCCTTTTTATCACATTGTAATCGCCGATAGCAGGGCACCACGAGATGGTAAGTTTATTGAAAGGATAGGTTCATATAATCCGAACACTAATCCTGCTACAATAAATTTGAACTTCGACAGGGCTTTATATTGGTTACAAATAGGTGCGCAACCAACAGACACAACACGTAACATTCTTTCAGCACAAGGAGTGCTTATGAAAAAACACCTTCTTGGTGGTGTTGCTAAAGGTGCGTTCACAGCAGAAGAGGCTGAGAAACGTTTTGAGGCTTGGGTGGCTAACAAACAAAAAGGTGTTGAGACATTCAAAGCTCAATTAACTGCAGCAAAAGCAGAGGATGTAAAAAAACGTCTTGAGGCAGAGAAAGCAGTAAATGCAGCAAAAGCAGAAGAGGTATCTAAAAAACGTGCAGAGAAAGCAGCTGAATTAGCTGCAGCAGCAGCTGAGGCAGCAGCCGAGGCTACTGAAGAGGCTCCAGCAACAGAGGAGACTCCAGCAGAATAATAAATATCTCAACGAACAAGAAAAGCAATCATCTTTTGATGGTTGCTTTTTTTATTTGCAAACATTACTCATTTGAGCACTAATAACTCAGTTGTTGTGAATATCAAAGTAATCTATATTATTGTTCTGTTTTTATAGTAAGAAGGATAAGGTGGAATATATAATCTCTTTAATGACTTTATCTCTCGTTACTATAAAATAAATTAGAATAAAATATGCAGTTTGCTATACAAACTCAAAAAAAAATGGTAACTTCGCAAAAGGAATAAAATATAACAATATAATATTATGAGCATCTTAAAAGAAGGACTACCTGTTGGTTTAGCATGTGACCACGCAGGATTTGAGGCAAAAGAGGTAATAAAATCTCTATTGTCAGAAATGGGTGTAGAAGTTAAAGATTTTGGATGTTATTCAACTGATAGTGTTGATTATCCTGATTTTGCTCACCCATTAGCATCAGCAGTTGAGAATGGAGAGTGCTATCCAGGTTTTGCTGTATGTGGAAGCGGTAACGGAATTAATATGACGCTAAACAAGCATCAAGGTATTCGTTCTGCTCTATGCTGGAGTGAGGAGATAGCATCATTGGCACGTCAACACAACGATGCTAACGTTTGTGTAATGCCTGGAAGATTTATCCCCGAAGAGACAGTTAAAGCAATAGCAAAACTATTCTTGAATACAGAGTATGAGGGAGGACGTCATCAACGTCGTATTGATAAGATACCTTTGTAGTAGTCAATAGCAATAATAGATATATCAGGAATATAGAAATACTTTCAATATATTGTACAAAAAAAACGGCTACCATGTGGTTGCCGTTTTTTTGTATAAAAGTTTATTGTGTTAGTCCTTATTTTCCAGGTTGTAATTCCATTGTTTAAGGGCATAACCCCAATGCTTGTCAACCAACTCAACAGTTTCAGGTTTATACTTGTAGGCATTCTTCTTGTGACCTTTCTTCTTGCCAATGTAAGCCTCAATGGCATCTTTTGCCTCATCCCAGCCACCAAGTGAAAGTTTTTCGTAAATCTCTTTAGTCTTGCCAAAAGGATCTGCCTCAAAATCTTCAAATCTAAGTTCAACAAGGTTGCCTTCAGGAATAAGACTTTTGTCTGCCTCGTAACGATTATACAATCTTGTGTAGGTCTCCAAAATATCTTTATCCAATTCCTCCATAGAGTAATCTTGCAATTTAAGAGGTTGAATAGTCTTAGAGAAGAAGTTACGGGTAGATTCCAAAACAGTGTAAGGATTACGAACCAAATATATGAATTTAGCATTAGGGAACATCTCCAATAAGAATTTAATTCTTCCAGTGTGAGGAGGATTCTTAGAAAGGTATCTTTTGCCCTTTGTATCCCAAACTGAAGTTTTTACTAAACGCTCGTAACACTCTTTAAAAGATGCTTTTTCCTCTTCTGTGATAGTCTCAAACAAAAGATATTTGCTTCTGTACTCTTCAGTAGATTGAGGAAAAATCCAAAAATTATAGAAAGAGTAAGGCGACATATTAGACAATGCAAATTCCTCTTCTTGAGGTTGGTCTGTATTCAACTCCATATTGTCTGCTTCGCGTTTTGCAGGCATAGCCAATGCAGCCATCTTTTTGAAGAACCACTTTATGGTAAACATCATAAAAGGGAAGACTGTCTGGTAAGTTGTAGTGTAACCAAACTGTTTGTCACAAGCAAAAACGTTGTGAACAAAAGTTGTTCCGCTTCTCCAGTGTCCAATAATAAATAGGGGAGAGTCGTTGAGTTTTGTATTACCTAATCTCTTTTTATATCTCCTGTTCTCAATAAAGTTTATAGAACTTAGAATACGACAAATAAGTTTAGTAAAACGATATTTGCCTTTGTATTTTTTATCAACTTTTCTTCCATCGCATACGCCTTTAAAGGTACTCCACGAAGCACCAACCAAAGTATTAGCAGGAAGTTTCTGAAAATTAAAACCCATTCTTTTTTCTCTTAAATTAAAGATTCAACATCCTCTGCAATATTGCCCTCTTTAACATTGCAAACAATCGCATCGTTATCAGCCAAGCCGTTTACAACAATTACAGAGTAGCCTTGTTGAGCAACTTTCTTGGCAATGGTCATAGCGTCTTGTTTGTTCTCTACGTCGTTGGCATTAATTACAATAGGCATAGCACCAATATCAAACAATCTGCGTTCAAGGGTATATGTAAACTCATTTAAGCACTTGCTGTTGTCTGAGTTGACAACATAAACCTTGCCATCAACCCCTGTAAGTTTCTTGCGGTCTGCAACAGAAACAAGAGAGTTGCCTGCTCTCATTGAGACTTTGTCCTCTTCGGTTATCTTTGAAGTAAGATCTTTTTCGTCAACCTCGCCAATAATCATACCAACAGCAGAAGTGTTGTTAGTAATAGGATCTATTATTATAAAAGAACCGCAGTTCTTGTTCTTGGTGTAAGGGTCAAAGAATATAGGCTCGTTAGTAACAAAGACTGCCTTGCCAATTTCATTTAACG
>JAFQBL010000012.1 GCA_017416695.1 Bacteroidales bacterium
CCCCTATTAAAAGTTAAAAATCAAACTTTTATTACCAATTATAGTATAAATATAAAAAAATGTTTCTAAATTTGCAATGTTGTTAAAACAACAGACATATTAGGAAACATTTAGCGAGGTTTACTGATAAATCCGGAAAATTTATCAAAGCAAACAAAAACTAGACTAAAGACGTTCCCTTGATTACGTGTATAATACCTGCTTGCGATAGTGTAAGCAGGATTATATACATTCAAGTGTGAAACAATTTTATTCTTTTGTTTGCAGGCAATTTCCGGAGCCTATCAGTAGAGAATAAAATTTGTATCACACTTTTTTTTATTCCCCTCTCCAATAATAAATCAAAAAAATAATTATATAACAATCAAAAAAATATATTCTATGAAAAAGACACAACAAATATTGCTATGTGCAATATTCATGCTTATGCAAGCAACCATAACGTTTGCACAATCAAGCAATAACCAAGACGAGGTAGTAAAAATTGACCGCTGGGCAATACAAAACTATCGCCAAGGCGAGATAATCGTCAAGTTCAAACCCACCGCAAAAGTAAAGATGCACAAATCTGCCGATGCAGTAACAAGTGGAGTATCAGCAGTAGATGCACTGTTCGAGAAAATAGGCGCAACCGATGTAGAGCAGTTGATGCCCAATACCAGCAAAGGCAACCGCCCCTCGCTGTTAAAATCAGTAAACGGCACCAATGTAAATACCGAAGGCATGAATCAACTCTATCGCATAAAATTCGATGAATCAAAAGCCGAGTCGGTAATGAAAGCCGTAGAAGAGGTAGAAGAGTTGACAGAGATAGAGTATGCCGAGCCCAACTATATATTATACGCCCTATCAAGTGGTAGCGAGATAACCGACTGTGAGCACTACGAAAGTGAGCCACTCTTCAAAGAACAATGGGCATTCAACGCCATCAACCTAAAAAACGTATGGACAAAGAAAAAGATAACCGATAAACGCCCCGTAATAGCCATATTGGATACAGGCGTAGATACCGAGCACCCCGACTTAGCCGAGAACATCTGGACCAACGAGCGAGAAGCCAACGGGCAAGAAGATGCCGATGACGATGCTAACGGATTTAAAGATGACCTTCACGGATGGGACTTTGTAAACCAAACCTCACGCCTTGGCGACTGGAACGGACACGGAACACACGTAGCAGGAATAGCCGCAGCCGCAGGTAAAAACGGCATAGGAATCACAGGCGCCAACCCCGATGCTTTGATAATGCCCGTAACCGTAATGCAAAGCGATGGAACAGGAGACGTAGCAACCATCATAAAAGGAATCGACTATGCAGCCGCTAACGGAGCCGATATAATAAATATGAGTATAGGAACATACGGATACTCCTTAGCAATGGAACAAGCCTTAGGCAGAGCATACGCCACAGCAGTACTTGTAGCGGCAGCAGGAAACGACTGTCTGCCAATGCAAGGAAAATGCCCAGTATGTACTATGCAAGGAATGCCAATGTTCCCCGCAGCCTTTACCTTTGTATTAGGAGTAGAATCATCAAACCGAGACGGAAGCCGAGCAAGTTTCAGTAACTACGACTTTGACGGACCAACCCTCTCAACCTTTGGCGAGGATCAACTCTATAACTATGAGTTACGAGCACCGGGAGTAGCAATAATGAGTACCTTCCCAGGCGGAAAATACAAAGCCCTAAACGGAACATCAATGGCAAGCCCATTGGTAGCAGGAGCAATCTCACGCCTGTTACAATGTAAAGAATATACAAGCAAAGAGGTATTGTTCGGAGACCTGATCCATGCCCGAAAAAAGAGCAGTAACAATATAGTCGATTTCGGAGCAGCATACGAAATAACAGATGCTGACCGCACCCCAGAACTACAATTAGTAACCTACGCAATGGTCGATACCATAAACGGAGGCGATGGCGACGGCACTCCCGATGCAGGAGAGACCATAGAACTCTATCCCACCTTCCGCAACGAGTGGGGTATAGCAAGCAATATCACCTTTACCCTTGAGGTAGGCGAAGCAGAAGACCCGGAGATAGTAGAGATATTAGACGGAACAGTAGAGTTTGGCAAACCCCTAAGCAGTTACGCAAAAGGCAAGAGCAATAACCCAATCCGCTTTAAAATAAACGATGAGTGTGCCGATGGCAGACATATACGCCTCTTACTCCGTGCCACTTGCGATAATATATCTCAACCTCTCGAAGAGGAGTTTGTAATCATAGCCGAAAATGGTATTGAATTAGGAGGAATGATTACAGAAGATATGACTCTATACCCCGGAGTAAAATATATAGTAACAAAAAATTTGGCTGTACCTGATAATGTAACTCTTACTATATTACCAGGAACTATTATTGAATTTAAAAATTTCTCAAGTTTATCCTGTTCTAAAAAATCTACAGTAGTTTGTTATGGTACTTATGAAAATTTTATAATATTTAAAGACGGAATTGAAGGAGGAGGACGTAGTATTATTTTACCACCGAATACAATATTAAAATATGTAATATTAGATGGTATTCTTATAGAATCTAATGGTAATACTAATTCATCTTTAGAAGATTGCGTATTAAAAAATGCATCAACTTCTGATATATATCTGTACAATTTATTAAGAACTAATATAATTGAAAATGAATTTTATTCTACTAGCTCTACTGAAACCCGACATTATTATACTAACTATATAAATAATTATACTACATCAGGATATTCTTCACTTTTTTTATTATCACCAAATTATACAACAATATGTGAAAATTCTAATATTTTTGGGAATAAAGGATGTTTTGGGGTATCTGGTCTAAGTGCTTATAACAGTTCATCTGTTATCGGAATACATAAGATGTTACCTAATTATCTTGGGGCTTCTAATAAAGATGTAGTTAAGAATTGGATATATGATATTAATCACCCAAAATCATCATCTTTTACGAGTGTTATGATTGATTATTCAAATATGCTAACCCGCCCAAGTGCTGAGGCTCACGGAATAGTTTGGAAAGTATTGGTAAACGGATATGATGCACAAGATGAATTTGAGATGTTGCCACCACTCGGAGTAGGAAAACATAAATTTGATGTATATTTCAATCGCCCAATGGATACATCGGTTGCACCCTCAATCTCAATGGGTGTGCGTTCTCCCTATACTCAAGTATCTATTGCCGAAGATGGTGCTTGGAGTGCCGATAGTTTGGTATATACTGCATACCTTACAATAGATGGTAAAACAAACACAGATGGTCTAAACCGCATATATGTATATGGAGCAAGAGATAACGAATACTTCGATATCCCCGAAGAGAACTTCCGCTTTAACGTAGAGGTACAGGCAGCAGGCTCAATGGCAACAGGCTTAATGGCAGAGGCAGGATTAGGAAAAGTAAAACTAACATGGGAAACCGATGAAGAGGACTTTGAAGACCTGCTTGGTTACAATATCTACCGCTATACAAAAGACACTTTAGGAGTTGAGAGCGATAGTACAATAGTAAACCCCACAGTACTTGAGGCCGAAGAGGTAGAATTTACCGATTACAATGTAACCCCAGGAACAACCTACTACTATGTAATAAAACAATTAACAACATCGCTTAACAGCCACGCATTAAGTAATGCAGTAGCAGCAACCCCATTAACAGCACAACGAGGCGATGCAAACGGAAGCATGAGTGTTGATATAGCAGACGTTGTAAGCGAGGTAGCATATATCACCTACCAAGATCCCCAACCCTTTATCTTTGAGGCAGCCGATGTAAACAGCGACACCAAAGTAAACGTACTTGACGTAGTAGGAACACTAAACATAATAACTTCGCCATCATCTATCTCAACCAACAGTACCAACAACACAGCAATATATACCATAGAAGATGGCATACTATACGTAGAGAACACCACAACATTAGGCGGAGTACAAGTCCGCTTGATAGCCGAACAAGGAAGCACAATCACACCCCTTGAAGGCGTAGAAGGCTTTGAGCAGAACGGAACATGGACAGCCGAAGATGAATACCTCTTCTTAGCCTACTCAATGGTTGGCAGAACAATCTTGCCAGGCAAACATGCACTATTAAATATAGGTGATGCAGAAGTAGAACAATTGGTATTAAGTGATGCACGAGGAATAAATGTATTGCCAATCAACGGAAACCTGACAGGAGTAGGAACAGTAGAGAATATGCAAATACAAAGCGCATTCCCTAACCCCTTCACAACCCAATTGACAATACCATACGTAATAGGAAAAGAGGGCGAACACAATGTAGCAATAATTATCAGTGATTTAACAGGTCGCACAGTTTACAACTATGCAACAGTACAAGAGTATGGCGAATATAGCCACACTTGGACACCATCTGCTACAATCTCAAACGGTTTCTATATGGTAAGCCTCTACGTAGATGGCAAACTAATGCAAACCGCAAAAGTGTTTAAGAATTAGACACCTCACCCTCGCCCCCTCTCCAGTAGAGAGGGGAGGGTTAAACAAATAGTCTGAAAGACATGGTTGAGCAAAGCGAAACTATTTAATTGGCACGGGCTTTACGTGTAGTCATTAGTTTTCGGTTCCTAAACTCAATCTTAGTTATCCTAGCAACCTTAGTAATCCTAGTTACCTTAGTTGTTAGCGAATGTAACTAACCAAAAGTCTGAAAGACTATGTTGAGCAAAGCGAAACTACCTAATAGCCGTAGGTTTTCAAACCTACGGAAAAAGGGTAAAATAAAAATCTCCGTCTGCAAAGACGGGAATACCCATATAGGAAATACCATTAGGAGTTTGTGGTAAAATATTTGCCACATCCTAAAAAATATCAATTATGAAGAAATTAATTCTATTATCAATACTATTATGTTTGTGGTTAGGAGTAAAAGCGCAAAATATAGTATCGCTATCATCAGTATCAGGAAACCCATATAGTGAGGTTGAGGTTTCAGTATCATTACAGAATAGTGATGACATAACAGCGTTTGAACTATCAATACCACTCACTAATATGACCAAATATGTAGAGGACAGTGCAACACTCTCTGCTGATCGTTCAAATGGTCATGCTATCTCGGCTGATGCTCGTGATAACAAACTCACTATATTAATATATAGTATGGCTCTTGCTCCATTAAATGGAAGTGAGGGTGAGTTGTGTAGTTTTAAACTAAGACTCGGAAGAGAACCAGCAAATTACACACTTACCCCTGAGGTAATACTCGGAGACGCTTCGGGCAACTCCATTGTAGGAAGTGCAGAGAGTGGAGTAGTAACAATTCTAACTCCTAAAATTGAGGTTGTGACACCCGCAATAGATTATGGTAGTGTGCCAATTCGTTCAACATATAACAAAACACTTACAATAAAAAATGTTGGAACAGAATCTTTGGAGATAACAAATATCGCCTTTGACCGAACTGATATATCGGCATCGCAAACCGCAATCACTATTGCTCCGCAAACATCACAAAACATAACATTAATCTATTCGCCAATGGAGCGAGGAGATATTGAATGTAATGTAACAATAACTTCAAATGCTATAAACTCAACCGAAGGAAAAGCAGTTGTTACTGCACAACCATTCTCAGTTAACGAGTTGCATGTGCAAAGGGTGCAAGGTGTGTCGGACAGCGTGGTTACTGTTGTTCTTAAAATGAACAATATGGAGCCAATAGTTGCAGCACAATGTAACTTTACTATGCCCGACCAACTTGTTTATGTTGAGGGTAGTGCAATGGCTGGTAGTCGTTGTTCTGGTGCTGACCATGTTGCTTATGGCATTATGCAGGATAAGAAATTGACTCTAATGTTGTACTCCCCAACAAATTCGGCTCTACCTGAGGGTGATGGTGAGTATATAACTTTTAAAGTCAAACTTAACGGAACAAGCGGAAGTTACCGCCTTAACCCAACAGACGTTGTGTTGAGCAACGTCAATATGGAGAATATGACCTCTGCTACAACAAGTAACTATGTTGTTATTCAAAGTCCAAAATTCAGCGGAAACAACTCATTGTCTTTTGGCTCTACTCCTGTAACCGAGAAAGCAGTTGCAACATACTCTATCTATAACAATAATGCTTATGTTAATTTGGAGATTAGTTCGGTGGCATTCCTTGCCGAAGGATATGCTGTTGAAACTCCATTGCCATTGATTATTGCACCACGTAAAACTCAAACACTTACCGTTACATATACACCAACTGTTGAGGGCGACCACTCAACTACAATGCAAATCTATACCAATGACCCCCTAAACAGAATGAAGTCGGTGGCATTGAGTGGCTCGGTATTTGAACCCAATACCCTTACTATTGGTGGAGAGAACAGTAAAGATGGTTACGATGTATCTGTATCGTTAGATAACTATACCGATATTGTTGCAGTTCAGATGAACATTAACTGGTTGCAAGGAATGAAAACAGCAAACGGGGCAATGACTGTGTCGGAACGTCTGAAAAATCACTCTTATTTGGTAACCGATGCAGGTAATGGCACTTATCAAATTTTGATATACTCTATGAGTAACACCCCAATTACAGGTAATTCGGGAGAGTTGTTTACACTCTCATATACGGCTGATGAGGGTGTTGAGTATAAAGACACTGAAATATCAATAAACAGTATTGTGCTTTCTGATGCTTCGGGTAAGAACTACAATTCGTTAAACGAGGTTAAGGCAAATGCAACATTCAGTAACTATACTCTAAAATTTGAGGTTGAAGAGGCGATATTAAAAGAGGAGTTCTTAAAAGCAGGATCAACTATCTCTGCCCCCGAAGTTGAACCTCGTGAGGGTTACACATTCTCATGGAGCGACTATCCCGCCACAATGCCAAATAACGATTTAACAGTTATAGGAACATACACAATCAATAGTTACAAAGTAATAGTATCATCCAAAGAGGGAGGAGTTGCTACAACTTCTGCCGATGAAGCAGAATATAATAGTTCTGTAATCTTAACTGCTACACCTAATGAAGGATATAGATTTATTAATTGGACAGTAAATGGACAAGAGATTTCAACACAAAATCCTTACACTGCAACAATAACATCAGACTCTGAATTTGTAGCAAACTTTCTTGCAGATAAAAAGGTAACTACGAATGAAACATTGGATAGTGATTTAACATTAGGTGAGGTAAATGTTGCACCAGAATTTGATAAGAATGTAATGTTAAATATTGATTCTCACATTTTAAAGTCAGAGTCTCTTGTTATTAATGTTGATGAGAATGGTAATTCTCCACAAATCTCAATAGGTGAAGGAGGTAAATTAACTGCTAAAAATATAAAAGTGGTGAAGAGTGTAAAAGGTGGTGTGTGGACACTGCTTTCTCTTCCGTTTGATGTAGATATAAGTGATATTACAGTAGAGGGAGAACAAGCCGCAATAGATGTTAATATTCAAATTCGCATTTACGATTCAGCATATCGTGCTACCCATAGTAAAGAGGGTAACACTGCCAATGGCTGGAAAGAGAAACGCTTAGGAATGATACCCGCAAATCAAGGATTTGCCGTAGCAATTAATAGCCGTTACGAAGGAGATATTCAAGAGGTTGTATTTAATGGCTACAACTTTACAATGGATAATGAAAACAAACAGTTAATATTGCAACGTTACCATAGTAGCGTAAATGAAGGTAAAGATGCTGACTGGAACTTTATGGGAAATCCATCATTATGCAATCAAGAGAAAAATGGTCACTACTCTATATACATATATAACTCTGAGAATGATAGTTATTCAGAATATAGTGGAAGTCAGGAGGTCTCTTATTTACCTTTCAGTGCATGGTTTATACAAAGTGCCGATGACTTTACTTCTATGATGTTCACTTCAAAAAGTGCCGATATTAAGAGCGTAAGTGATAATATTGATGGAGAGATTACTCTTGTACTTAATGACAATGATGATAAAGCAACTATTCTTCTGAATAAGGAGGCGAGTTACTCATATCAACGTAACGAAGATGCACTCTATATGGCTTCTCCTAATACCGCACTTTCGCAACTATATATAGTTGATGAAACTACTCTAATGGCAGTTAGTGAACAACCTTCAATTGAAGAAGAGGTCTTGATAGGATATAAGGCTGTAAATGCAGGAGAACAAACCATAACCCTTGCAAGTTTACCAGAAAATTACTCTACGATAGAATTGATTGACACTTATACTGATGAAAAGTATATTATGGAAGTAGGAGATGTTTACAACTTTACAAGTGATACAGGTACATTCAATAATCGTTTAAAATTGCATATAACCGATGCAACAGGTATTGTGAATCCTCAATCAGATACCTTTGTAAAGATTATAGTTGACGATGATATGATAAACATTTATGGTACCGAAGAGAGAGAGCAAATATTGGTATATTCAGCAAATGGAATGTTTGTTAATAAAGTTGAAGCAACCAAAGGTATAACTTCGTTTAAAACCTTAGTGAATGGAGTTATAATTATTAAATTGGGAGATCAAGTATTTAAAGTATTAAAGTAGTAGAACAGATAATATATGAAGAAAATAGTAATTATAACAATATCTCTTGTTGTTGCATTAAATGTCTATTCTCAAAGATTTATTGAAAGGACAGTGGATATTACAAAAGATGTTGTAGGTGTGTTTACTCCTGATGCACCAGCACCAACAGTATTTTCTACTGGTTTCCCCAGTAAAGATCCCTCAAATGTTAATGCAACAGAACCCGGTGTTCCTATTGTAGAGAGTATATTAGGATTATTTGGATTAGGTGCAGTATATGCCTTTAAACTTATCCGTAAAAAGAAAAATAATTAATAATAATTCTTCAACAAATAAAGGGTTGCTCATCAGAGCAACCCTTTATTCATATTATAAACCAATTAGACCAATCTGACTAATTAGACCAATTACAAACAAATCTGCGAGTAAGCAATTTCAGCAATCGAGTGTATGTTAACTAACAACTAACAACAACCCGCAGGGCAACGAAGTTGACAACTAACAAAGTTGCGAGTAAGCGAACACAATACCAAATTTATTTGTGTATTGTTGAGCAAGAGCAAGTTCAATAAACGAATGTTTGTTAACTAACACTAATACTAAGGAATAAAACACTCCAAAAGTTTAGCCTTACCCTCAATCTTAACGCAACAAGTAGTTGCAGGAACAAGGATAGTTTCGCCTTGTTTCATAGTTGTAACGTTACCCTCGCAGTCAGTTAGAGTAGCATTGCCACCCATACATATAAATATTGAGAATGAGTCGCGGTCGCTCAATTTGTAATCAACCACACCGTCAATATCCAATACACTTGTTGAGAAGTATTCGCACTCAGCAAGTTTAACGCCCTCATTTAATTTGGGAGTATATTCTGTTTTAAGGTCGCTATAAAGTTTGTAGTCGATAGCATCCTTTGCAAGTTCAGTGTGTAGTTCTCTTCCATTACCATTTTTGTCTTTACGGTTGTAGTCATAAATACGGTAAGTAATATTTGAGTTTTGTTGAATTTCAGCAATGAAAATTCCTTTGCCAATAGCGTGAACACGTCCTGCTGGTAAGAAGAAAACATCGCCACTCTTAACCTCGTGGAATTGAAGAACATCTGTAATAGTATTGTTCTCTATACGCTCAACATACTCTTCGGGTGTAATCTCTTGTGAGAAACCAGAGTATAGCCCTGCACCTTCGGCAGCCGAGATAACATACCACATCTCTGTTTTACCAAATGAGTTGTGACGCTCTTTGGCAAGAGTATCATCGGGGTGAACTTGTATTGAAAGATAATCTCTTGCATCAATAAATTTAATTAGCAAAGGAAAATCTTTTCCAAAACGCTCAACAACATGTTTACCTAAAAGAGCAACGCCCTCTTTCTCCATAACCTCAGTTAGGGTAGCACCTTTGTACTCGCCATCGGCAACAACCGAAACATTACCCTCAACTTGAGAAATCTCCCAACTCTCGCCAATGCCTGGTTGTCTGCGTTGGCGGCGGTGTAATTACGGTCGGCGCAATTCTTTTCTTCCTTTTAAGGAAAAGACTTTTTTAACAGCCCGCATATAGTAAAAATGTAAACGATTGTTGTCGAAACGGAGTAAAAATGGAAAACGAGAATAAAACCGTTACCCTTCCTTCGGACGGGGAGCTTTTGAAAATAGCGGAGGACGTGATTGAAAAATACAAAGGTCCTCTCGGGGAGCTTGCATAATGATAAGTGTTAATACCGCAATAGCTATTCACGAAAAAATCGCCGAAAAAACGGGCGGCGACGTGGGAGTAAGAGATATGGGGCTTCTTGAAGGCGCACTTGCATCTCCCTTTATGACCTTCGGCGGCTGCGAGCTTTATCAAACGCCGGTTGAAAAGGCGGTGCATCTCGGCTTTTCGGTAATCTCAAGCCACCCCTTCGTTGACGGAAACAAGCGCGTAGGCGTGGTTTTGATGCTCACCCTGCTTGCTGCATACGGCTTTGGTATGCCGCTTTCGGACGGGGACGTGTATC
>JAFQBL010000097.1 GCA_017416695.1 Bacteroidales bacterium
ATTCTATTCATTATTTAATAACTAAAAGGTTGTTACCCACTGGGTAACAACCTTTTACTATTTATTATTAGTCTATTAGTCTTATTGTACTAATTAGCCAATAACTAACAACTGATACCTATTGCCTAACTGCCACCATCTTTTTGCCATGACCTTTAACCTTACAACACTTAACCGACAGAGGATGACACTCTTCACGCTCCTTATAACCCTCGTAAGCAACCTTTTGAACAGGATTTAGAGAACTAACAAAACGCTCTTCCGCTTTCATCTGTTTCTTTAAGTGCCTTGCTCTCATAGCAAATTTCTCCTTTTTATAATTAGTACGCTCTTTGCTCTCCATCAAATTAAGTTTAAAAAGTTTCTCGGTCTGCTTATTATTCAAGTGGAGGCGGTGTCTCATATTCTCAGTCTTATACTCAGCCCAATCGCGAGGAGTCATAGCATTACCCCTCTTTTCGGTAAGCACCCTATAAATAGGAATCTTCTCCTCCGTCATACTCACAATAGAGTCGTGACCATTCAAATTTATAATCTCTAAACTGTTAAGGGTTAAAGTATCCCTAACCACAATGCCTTTGTTCATCTCTTTATGGTATCTATCCTTTGCCTCACCATTCAAAGCAAAAATAGCACTAAGAGCAACAATAAGATAAAGTTTCTCCATATCAATAAAATTAAGATTTATAATAAATACATTTAACTTCAAAAAAAGTTCAAAAAACACTATCTTTGCAGAAGTAAACTTCTGCGAAAATAGGCTGCACCTCGGCATAGTTAAAACAAGTTTTACTCTGCACTCGGTTTGCTCTATCTTTGCAAACCTATTTTATAAATAGTCAATATAAACATATAAAAAGTTCCCTCCCTACGGGGGAGGGATAGGGAGGGGATAGATAACAATGGCAAAACAACGATTAGAGTCGCTCGATGTATTAAGAGGATTTGACCTCTTCTGTTTAGTAGTATTAGAAACAACACTACACCCATTAGCACATGCATTAGATAGCGAGGCATTTAATAAATTTATGTGGTGTTTCACTCATGTCGATTGGGAAGGCTTCTCATCGTGGGATTTAGTAATGCCACTCTTCCTCTTTATGACAGGAATAACCATACCATTTTCGCTATCATCAGTAAAACGAGACAGAACACAGCCACGTCTGCCCATATATAAGCGAATAATAAAACGCTTTATAATATTGTGGATATTTGGAATGATATGTCAAGGCAACCTACTTGCGTTAGATACATCGAGAGTATATCTTTACTCAAATACACTACAATCAATAGCATTAGGATATTTAGTATCATCAATCCTGTTTATAAACATAAAAACCACAACACAAGTAGCCGTATCAATATCGCTACTCCTCATATATTGGGCATTAATGCAATTCGCATCGGTCGAAGGCTACGGAGCAGGCAATTACACACCAACCGCCAATTTTGCCGAGTGGGTAGATAGAGCAGTATTAGGGCGTTTCAGAGATATGGCAACCATAGGAGCAAACGGCGAGGTAGTATATGCCCCTTGGTATAACTACACATGGATAGTAAGTTCACTAAACTTTGTAGTAACCGTAATGTCAGGAATGTTTGCAGGAATAATACTAAAAAACACAAACACCACAGCAACAACCAAATTCAAACAACTACTATATATAGGAATAGCATTAGTAGTATTAGGCTATTTATTAGGATACGTACACCCCATAATCAAAAAACTATGGACAAGTTCAATGACCATATACAGCAGTGGCTGGTGTTACGTACTAATGGCACTTTTCTATTGGGTAATAGACGTAAAAGGATATAAAAAACATACCCAACTATTAAAAGTATATGGAATGAACTCCATAACAGCCTATATGCTTACAATAGTAGTAAGTTTCAGTAGTGTGTCACAATCCCTATTGCACGGATTAGAGCAATATACCGCAGCATATTACCCCTTTATAATAGCCGTCAGCAACTGCACAATCATATACCTGATACTCCGCTATATGTATAAGCACCAAATATATTTAAAGGTGTAAACTTAGTTAACGAGCATATGCTCGTTTAACCCACTCACGCTCGGCAGAGTTCAAGTAAACTTAACTCTGCTCTCACTTACTCGTGGCTTTGTTAGTTTTTAGTTGTTAGTTTAAACGGAGTTGCACCTCAAGATGCGATTCCGTTATTCTTATTAACTTAGTTGTCCTAATTGCCCTAATTATCCTACACATCTTAGTTACCATAGTTATCTTAGCAATCTTTCCTAATAAAACCTTTTATAACCTTTTATGCCCTTTTGGGCCTTTTATAACTTTAATCTCCCATAAAACAACAGCGAGTTGCTCGTATGAGCAACTCGCTTATCTAATAACTAACAACTACCCCTTAGGGGCGGCTTTAGCCGAAAACTAACAACTTTACTATTCTCCCAAAAGAATTTCAAGTATCTGACATGCCGCTTTTGAAACTGAAGTACCAGGTCCGAATATAGCAGCAACACCAGCCTTGTACAAGAAGTCATAATCTTGTGCGGGGATAACACCACCGGCAATAACGATTATATCCTCTCTGCCTAACTTCTTAAGCTCTTCAATAACTTGAGGAACAAGAGTTTTGTGTCCTGCTGCAAGTGAAGATACTCCCATAACGTGCACGTCGTTCTCAACAGCCTGACGAGCAGCCTCAGCAGGAGTTTGGAACAATGGTCCCATATCCACGTCAAAGCCACAATCGGCATAACCTGTTGCTACAACTTTTGCACCGCGGTCGTGTCCGTCTTGTCCCATTTTGGCAATCATAATACGTGGTTGACGACCTTCTCTCTTAGCAAACTCTTCGGTCAACTCTGTTGCACGAATAAAGTCTGAATCTTGTTTTGTCTCTGATGAATACACGCCTGAAATAGTTCTAATTACTGCTTTATATCTACCAACAACAACCTCGCAAGCATCAGAAATCTCTCCTAATGTTGCGCGAACTTTTGCTGCTTTAACAGCCAAATCCAATAGGTTGCCCTCTTTGGTTTTAACACACTCTGTAATAGCGTCCAATGCAGCCTTAACAGCAGCCTCATCGCGGTTTGCTTTAAGGGTATTCAAACGCTCAATTTGTTGTTTGCGAACTTGAGTGTTGTCAACCTCAAGAATATCAATAGGAGCCTCTTTCTCCAAACGATATTTGTTTACACCAACAATAACCTGTTTGCCTGAGTCGATACGAGCCTGAGTTCTTGCTGCCGCCTCTTCAATGCGAAGTTTTGGTAATCCAGTCTCAATGGCTTTAGCCATACCACCCAATTTCTCAATCTCTTGAATATGCTCCCACGCTTTGTGAGCCAACTCGTTAGTAAGAGTCTCAACGTAGTAAGAGCCTGCCCATGGGTCAACCTCTTTAGTAACGTAAGTCTCCTCTTGAATGTAAATTTGAGTATTACGAGCAATACGAGCCGAGAAGTCAGTTGGCAACGCAATAGCCTCGTCCAAAGCATTTGTGTGAAGTGATTGAGTGTGTCCTAATGCAGCACCCATAGCCTCGATACAAGTTCTGCCAACGTTATTGAATGGATCTTGCTCAGTAAGCGACCATCCTGAAGTTTGGCAGTGTGTACGCAATGCCAAAGATTTTGGATTCTTAGGATTGAATTGTTTAACAATCTTAGCCCATAACATACGAGCAGCACGCATCTTGGCAATCTCCATAAAGTAGTTCATACCTATTGCCCAGAAGAACGATAGGCGAGGAGCAAATGCGTCAATATCCATACCTGCATTAACTCCAGCACGAAGATACTCTAAACCATCGGCAAGAGTATAAGCCAACTCAATATCAGCGGTAGCACCAGCCTCTTGCATATGGTAGCCAGAGATTGAGATTGAGTTAAACTTAGGCATATTCTTTGAAGTATATTCAAAAATATCAGCAATGATTCTCATTGAGAATTCAGGTGGGTAGATATATGTATTACGCACCATAAATTCTTTAAGAATATCGTTTTGGATAGTACCTGCCATCTCTTCCAATTTAGCACCTTGTTCCAAACCAGCATTAATATAGAAAGCAAGGATAGGTAACACAGCACCATTCATAGTCATTGAAACAGACATTTTGTTCAAAGGAATACCATCAAACAAAACCTTCATATCCTCAAGACTGCAAATTGATACACCTGCTTTACCAACGTCGCCCACAACACGTTCATGGTCGGCATCGTAACCGCGGTGAGTAGCAAGGTCAAAAGCCACCGACAAACCTTTTTGTCCAGCAGCAAGGTTACGGCGATAGAATGCGTTTGACTCTTCGGCAGTTGAGAAACCTGCATATTGGCGAATAGTCCAAGGACGCATAACATACATTGTGCTGTATGGACCTCTCAAATAAGGCTCCATACCTGCAACGTAGTTTAGGTGTTCCATTCCCTCCAAGTCCTCTTTAGTGTAGATAGGCTTAACAGGGATAAGTTCGGGGGTAATCCAATTAGCCTCCGAGTTACATGCAACGCAAGTTGCTCCGTTTGCAAATGCGTCATTTATATTTATGTTACTGAAATCTGGTCTCATAGTTCTTATTTGATTGAAAGTTTGCTATTAAACGCTTGCAAAGTTTCAAGAACGTTGCTGCGAACATTTATAAACATATCTATACCTTGGGCTTTAAGTTCTTCGGCACATTCAGGAGCACCTGCAACAACAAACATTGCACGTCCGTCTAATGCCTTAAAGGCAGCGGGAGCAAGAGTTGCATACTCCTCATCGCTTGAACACAATACAACGATGTCGGCACCTGCTTTAACAGCAGCCTCAACACCCTCTTCAACAGTGTCAAAACCAAGATTATCAATAATTTTGTAACCAGCACAACCAAAGAAGTTGCCAGAGAATTGTGAGCGGGCAAGACGCATTGCAAGGTTACCTATTGTAAGCATAAATACAGTGGGTTGTTTATCGTTACCCTCTGTTGCCAAACGTAACTCCTCAAATTGAGTAGCACCACGGCTAAAGTCAAGAGTAGCAAAATCAGGTTCACATTTGCCACCACCACAGCAACCGCATTTCTCTGCTTTAACAATCTTGTCGGCAGCCTTCTCATTAATATTTGGATATTGGTTAGTTCCCAATAAAATCTCTCTACGGCGAGCAATAGCACTACGGCGAGCATTACCCGATGTGTTAACTCCATTTTGAACACTTCCGCTCTTAACAGCAGAGTAGAATCCGCCCTCAGCCTCAACCTCTTTAAACAACTTCCATGCTTGTTCTGCAATAGAGGCAGTTAAGTTCTCAACGTAATATGAGCCAGCCGAAGCATCAGTAATCTTATCAAAGTGCGACTCCTCTTTCAACAATAGTTGTTGGTTACGAGCAATACGCTCTGAGAACTCATCGCTCTCTTTATATGTTGCATCAAAAGGAGTAACACAAATTGAGTCAACACCTGCCAAAGCAGCCGACATTGTTTCAGTTTGAGTACGTAACAAGTTAACGTGAGCATCAAAAACTGTAAGATTGAATTTTGAAGTCTCTGCATGAGAAGCAATCTTGGCAGCACACAAACAAGCAGGTTTGTAAGCGGCAACAATTTCAGCCCACAACATACGAGCAGCGCGGAATTTTGCTATCTCCATAAAGAAGTTTGATGAGATACCAAAATTGAATTTAATGTTTTTAGCAGCCTCATCAACGCTTATGCCTTTATCAGTAAGCATACTCATATACTCGTTACCCCAAGCAAGAGCGTAACCAAGTTCTTGAGAGATATACGAACCTGCATCGCATAACATAACAGAATCAACAGCCAAAACTCTGAATTTAGGCAACTCTGCCGAAGCCTTAACCAAATTAGCACAAACATCGGCTAAGTTCTCAATATCTTTACCTCTAACAAGAAGTTTCTTGAAAGGATTGTAATTCAATGAACCTTTAACTTTCTCCTTGTCAGCACCAATAGAATTGATGTATGTTTTATAAACATTCAAAAGGTTTTCCGCTTGGCGTACGCAACAACGGAAGTTAATCTCGGTCTCCTCAATGTTGATGCCGTTAAGAAGAGTAGCAATACCATTAGCATTAATGCTGTCAGCCTCAACTTTAAAGCAAAGCGAAGTAACGCCTTTAGTTAAAACATCTTTTGCTTTTGCATTAGCAGCAACAACATCACTTGCTTTAATGTCTTGGCGAATTAACCAAACATTGTCGCATTTAGTACCACGTACAAATGGAAACTCTCCAGGAGCAGAGTTTGTAGAACTCATACCCTCTGTATCTTCGGCTCTGTACATGGGTTTAACATTAAACCCTTCGTTTGTTCTCCAAACAAGTTTTTTCTCAAAGTCGGCACCTTTTAGGTCGGCCGTAACTTTTTCAATCCACGCCTCAGTTGATACTGGCGGGAATTGTTCGAATAATTTTTCTTTACTGTTTGCCATAGTCTTTCCAGACTTAATATGTTAAAATAATAGTTCTCAATCAACAACGTAATTACATTAATTGTAAAAACATTGTATCTGGCAAATTTAAATAAAGATTTTAATAAAAGGAAATTTTATAGTAGATAAATCTATTAAAAATTAGGATTACTTATTTATCATTAGTTACACTAATGACCTAAAAGACCTTAATGACTCTATTAACTAAAAACTAACAACTACCCCGAAGGGGGCGGTTGAGTTTACGAAACCGACAACTAACAACTGATAACCCTCTCTCCCAACTCCTTAGCCAACTGAACTTTAATGGAGTTATAGTTGTTTAGTTCTTTCAAAAGAAGCATAACCTTTTCGTTATCTTTATTCTTGAATGCCTCTTTTAGCGATAAGTTGAGTTGTTTAATCTGTTCACTAACAATAGCATCTTTCAATTCAGTAATCATTCTGCGAGCAAGAGAAACAACACGCTCTTCATCACTCTTGATAGTTTGTTTTTTGCTTAGACGATATTTTTCGCTGATTAAATCAACAGCAATTTTACTGATAACTTCATCTCTATGATTTAAGAAGTGCTTGGTTATTGCTTGATTAATATCTTCAATATATTTAATCCAGTAGTTGATTTTATCCTTCTCGGTGCGAGCATCAATACACTCGTATGTAATTATACCTCTTTTCTCTTCACCTTTCAGGTTTTCAGAGTTTATAAATTGCTCAATCCAACCCTCTCTGCACTCAAGAGCTTCGTTAATCATTTGGGCATAAATCTCAGTCGAAAATTCAATACCGTCTTTCTTTAACTCATCAACAATAAACGATAAAATATCGGTAACCTCGCCATCCGAGTCAAACATAGGAGTTAAACCATATTTAATAATAAATCGTAGCAAACTCTTTTCGTAAACCTCTACTATCGATTTTTTATTAACATCAATACCAATAGGGGCAGGAGAGGATTCGGGATGTTCATCTTTAGCACTTATTGGAGCAATCTCTTGTGGCATATTTATGGGCGAAGGTCCCGATTCTGCCTTCTTGATACGTTCCGTTGCAACTGCTTTAAGAAGTACATCTTCTCGAGTCTCCATTATTCTACTACACTCTTTTATATATACCGAGCGAGTAATTTCATCTGGTATTACCGAAATAGATTGAACAATATCAGTAATAAGCCCTGCTCTGCGAAGAGGATCTTCTCCAGCATCCTTAATAAGTAAGTTTGTTTTAAAGGTGATAAAGTCTGTCTCGTTCGCTTTAATATATTCGGTAAATTCCAAAGCACTCTGTTTCTTTGCAAAAGAGTCGGGGTCATCGCCATCGGGTAGTAAAACAACCTTTACCTTCATACCCTCTTCCAGTAGCATATCAATACCCCTTAGCGAAGCCTTTATACCAGCAGCATCACCATCATATAAAACTGTAATATTTTCGGTGAAACGGTGTATCTGTCTAATTTGCCCGTTGGTAAGAGAAGTACCCGATGAGGCAACAACATTCTCAATACCAGCCTGGTGCATCGACAAAACATCGGTGTAACCCTCAACCAGAAAGCAGTTGTTCTGTTTTACCATAGCACTTTTAGCGTGGTAAATACCATAAAGAACATTACTCTTATGATACACTTCCGATTCTGGCGAATTGAGATATTTGGCAGTCTTGTCGTTAGTTTTTAATATTCTACCGCCAAAAGCAATAACCTTACCTGCTAATGAATAAACAGGGAAAATAACCCTGCCTCTGAATCTGTCAATAAGAGAAGAGCCATCCTGACTCTCTATACACAAGCCAGTTTTTATAAGATAATCCTTGTTGTACCCACCTTTCTTGGCAGCCTCTGCCAAAGCATCGCGTTTTTCGGGGGAGTATCCAAGTCCGAATTTTTCAATAATATCTTCTCTGAACCCACGCTCTTTAAAGTACGATAAACCAATTGCTCTACCTTCGTCAGTTTCTGTAAGATTTTTAGTAAAGAAATCCTTTGCAAACTCATTCACGATAAGCATACTTTCGCGAGTAGTCTTAGCCACTTTCTCTTTTTCGGTAAGTTCGCGTTCAGCAATCTCAATATTATATTTTTTAGCAAGATACTTTATTGCTTCATAGTATGTCATCTGCTCATGTTCCATAATAAAGTGGGCTGCATTACCACCTTTACCGCAACTGAAACATTTGCAAATACCTTTCGAGGGAGAAACACTAAACGAAGGAGTCCTCTCATCGTGGAAAGGACATAAACCAATATAATTGACACCACGTTTACGAAGAGATACAAAATCCGATACCACCTCAACAATATCGGCGGCATCCATAATTTTATCAATTGTAAGTTGGTCAATCATACGTGGTTAAATTTATTATTTTGTTTTGGGAGAACTTCCCATCTCAAAGGTAATAGTTGCACCATCCATAATTTGAGAATGAGAAATTGATTTCATATCACACTCCTTGCCGTTAAGCAATATTTTTTGAATGTATATATTCTCCTTTGAAACTTTGGGTGCAAAAATAGTAAAACATTTTCCATTGCTCAAATTAATTTTTGCACTTTTAACAATAGGAGAGCCAATCTCATAAATCTGCGAAGCAGGATTCATAGGGTAAAATCCCATAGCACTGAAAACATACCAAGCCGACATCTGTCCGCAATCCTCGTTCCCGCACAACCCAGAAGGAGTATCGTTATAGAGTTCGTGCATAACTTTGGTAACATATTTTTGAGTTAGCCAAGGTTTACCAATATGGTTGTAAACGTATGTAACATGGTGGCAAGGCTCGTTGCCATGAGCATATTCGCCAATCATACCAGTTGAGAATATAGGCAAATCATCTGAAACCGATAACGAGAACAAATCGTTCATTCTATCTAAGAATAACTCTTCTCCCATACGCCCTTGCATCCACATAATATCGTGGTGAGCACCAAAAAGATATTGCCATGTATTACTCTCTGTAATATGTTCGGTATATTCTCCTGGTTTAAAATCCTTAATGAATGAACCTTTGCTATCTCTTGCTTGTAAAAATCCAGTTTCTGGGTTATATAGGTTGCGATAGTTAGTCGCTCTCTTTGCAAATTCATCAGCAATATCTTTTTTACCCATCTTCTCAGCCATTCGGGCAATACACCAATCGTCAAAAGAGTACTCAATTGTCTTTGAAACGGACTCTTTCTCAATGTCGTAGGGAACATAACCATACTCCTTATACTCATCCAAAGCCCTGTAACCTTTAACATTGGCAGTGGCAACACAAGCATTTAAAGCCTCTTCAGCATCAAAATCACCAATACCTTTAAGATAAGCATCAACAATAACAGGAACGGAGTGATAGCCAATCATCATATCAGTTTCGTTGCCATAAAAACTCCATACAGGTAGTCGACCAAACTCTTTGTAGTGATTTAAAAACGACTTAACCATATCATTTACTCTGTTGGGGCAAATATATGTATATAGAGGGTGTGCTGCTCTGTAAGTATCCCATAATGAGAATGTGCCGTATGTAACCATTGAACTGTCTCTATGATTTAACTTATCAGCACCTCTGTAACTGCCATCAACATCACTTGCAATAGTAGGAGCAGTCATAGTATGATAAAGAGCAGTGTAAAATGTACGTAAAATCGTAGTATCGGGGCTTTCAATCTCAATCTTTGAAAGTTCTCTGTTCCAATAGTTGTAAGCCGCTTTGCGATAAGCATCAAAACCACCCTCAATATGTTCTGCTTGCAAATTTAACTCAGCACCCTCAATACCAGTTTGCGAAATAGCAGTTCTTATAATCAAAGTATCGCCCTCGTTGGTATCAAAATCCATTCTTGCAATAACACCATATCCACCCTTGTCAAGAGCCGTAGAGTCAATCTCGGCATATTTAAAAGGACGTGAAAGTTTTGATACAAAGAATATCTTCTGGTCCTGAGCCCAGCCAGTAGAGTATCTGTAACCTTTAATAGTAACCGAGTCGGCAAACTCAATATGGCTATCAATAGTAGCATCCCAGTTCATGGCCTTTGCCAAATTTAAGAATACCGAAGCCTCAGCCTTAGGAAAGGTGTATCGTTGAACACCGCAACGCTCAGTAGCAGTAAGTTCAACCATAATATTGTAATCTTTCAAAAGAACCTTATAATACCCAGCCTCTGCAACCTCGCTCTCGTGCGAGAATTTAGAGTGAATACCCAAAGGAGCCTCAGCCTCGTTATAAGGATTTGTAACAGGCATAAATGAAATATCATAAAGGTCTCCCGCACCTGTACCAGTCAAGTGGGTATGGCTAAACCCTGCAATAGTGCTATCGGGGTAAAAGTAACCGGCAATTCTATCCCAACCAGGCAACCCATTATCGGGGCTAAGTTGCACCATACCAAACGGAACAGTAGCCCCTGGATATGTATTACCTGTATAATCAGTACCAACAAAAGGATTTACAAACTGAGCAAAATCCTTTGCTTTATCGTATTTACTACAACTTGCAAAAACTAAAACAGCAAGAATAAAAACAACTCTACGCATAGTGGATAAATTTTAATACAAATATAGTAACAAGCGAGCAAGAAATAAGAAGTTTACTTCAATATTTTTTACAGCGAGCAAAACAATAACAAACTTGCTTGTATATTTTTTTAAGGAGAGAGATATTTAAATAATAAAATGCGATAACCCCATGAGTGTTGTTCAAAAGAAAAATAATTTATAATTTTGTATCGTCAAATACCGATATCGGTACTGACAGAACATTTTATTTGAAAGTGTTTTTCGTATTGTCTTAAATAGAAAATGTGGAAGTTTTCAATAACAACAAGACGTCGGACAACACCTTCCTTGTGTAGTCATGTGATAACGTTTAGAGCGTATCTCATACTATTCAAGTGTGGGGTATCGCATCGTTTATTGTTGTTATAGGTCTTTCCACAACCTTCTATTTGATAAACGAAAGTCATCTCCACACTTTCTTTGTTTATATAACCCACCGCACAGGAGTTGATACGGTATCCAGATTATAGCAGTGATTAAAAAATATTATCTATTAAGGAGTCTTATCTCTTTATTAATGCTTATTGTACCATATGCAGGAATATCTGCCCAAATGGCAAACTATATGGATATATACGCAACAACAGGTAAGCATTTCAGTTACACTATTGACAACATAAGAAAAATTATTTTCCCAAGTATAAATGATATGAGTGTCATATTTAATAGCGGAAATAATACTTCTCATAGTATCGATAGCATTAGGAAAATAACCTTTAGTTCATCTCCATTATTAGATAAAATAGTGACACAGAATGAGACAATAGAGGTTGATGAAGCATATAGAAATGTAATAATAGCACCTGGCGAAAATAAACTCATAACATTGGATATAAAAAACAATACTTTAACAGCAGAAACGCTTATAATATATGTTGATGAGAATGGAAATGCACCACAAGTTCATATAAGTGAAGGAGGAAAACTTAAAGCCAATAATATAGAGATAGTAACACAAATAAAACGAGGGTACTGGACAATGTTGTCTCTTCCCTTTGACGCACCAATTAATCAAGTCTCAGTAGATGCTGAGTTGGCACAAATAGATTCAAATATAAAAATATTAATCTATGATGGTGCCTATCGAGCAAATAACAGCATTGAAGGCTTTACCGTATCAGGATTTAAAGAAAAACGCGAAGGAACTATTTCTGCAAATACAGGATTTGCTGTAGCAATAAATTCACAAGTCATAAAAGATACACAAGAGGTAATTTTCCGAGGCACTGATTTCTCAATGGACGGTACAGATAAAGAAGTAGTTCTTAATCGTTACGAAAGTAGCGTAAATAAGGGTATGGATGCAGACTGGAATTTTATAGGAAATCCTACACTATGTAATAAAATCAAGGATCAAGGTTATGTTTTGTATCTCTATAATAGGGAGAGTGATACATATACAGAGTATAGTTCAAGTCAAGAAGTGACACTTAGTCCCTTTAGTGCATGGTTTGTGCAAAGTTCAGATGACTTCATAAGTATGTCATTTGCAACATGCCCAAAAGCGTTTAAGGGAGCAAACTATAATATTGAGGGAGTATTAAGTCTAAATCTTAATAGCGAAGATGATGCAACAATAGTTATAAATTCTGATGCTCAATCAGAATACAAGCGAAACGAAGATGCTCTCTATATGCCATCACCCAATGCAAATTTATCACAACTATATATAATAGACAAAGGAATAGAGATGGCAGTAAGTGAACAACCATTAAAAAACACTACAATAGACATAGGATATAAGGCTACCAAGTCGGGAGGACAAACATTAACACTCACAAATGAACCTGACAACGTAGAAGTAATACTTACCGACAAACTAACAGGAATCATAACACCTATGAGTCTTGGAGATAGTTATAACTTTGAAAGTTCAATAGGAACATATAAAAATCGTTTTGTTATAACTATGACAGAACTTACAGATATAGAAACAATTGAGCAAACAGAATCAATAAGAGCAGTAGTCTCAAAAGAATATATAGTACTATATGGCACAACCGAAGGAGAAGAAGTAGCAATATATAATGTAGGAGGACAAATATTATCAACTGCTGTAGCAGAAGAAGGAGTAACCACTATACCAACAACAATAACAGGTGTATTGATGATTAAAGTAGGAGAAGAGATTATAAAAGTGGTTAAGTAGCGAACTAAGAAAAATTGAAATAATATAAAACAAAATATCATGAAAGTAAGGACTTTAATTTTATTAATGTTGATTACACTACTATCAACAAGTGTAACAGCACAACAAGTTGGACGAAAGATGTTAGTCAATGAAGGAGGAAAAGTAGTAGCCTCATACATATTGCCTGAAAAGATTGATAGTCTAACATTTTCTTCTGTTAATTATTATAACGTAACAGCATCTCCAAATGATGCAAATATGGGAAGAGTTGAACTCTCCTCATCTTGTGTAGCGTCAGGAGAAACGGTAACAATAACTGCTACACCCAGAGGAGGATATCTGTTTTCGGATATAAGTAAAGATGGAGAAGTTATATCAGCCGATAATCCATGTGTAGTAACTATTACTGAGAATTCTGATTTCATTGTAAATTTTAAATACGATCCATATAATGCGCATGAAGCGGTTGATTTGGGGTTGTCTGTAAAATGGGCAACTTGCAATGTAGGAGCAACAACACCTGAGGATTATGGTGATTATTTTGCATGGGGCGAAACTTCTCCCAAAGCAACTTACGATTGGAGTTCCTATAAATGGTGTAATGGATCCGAATATTCAATAATAAAGTATATAATTAAACCATCAGATAGTAATGCAGATCATATAAATATACTTGAGTTATGTGATGATGCTGCAAGAGTAAATTGGGGAGGAGATTGGCGTATGCCAACGAGAAAAGAGGCTCAAGAACTTATTGATAATTGTACATTTGGTGTAACTACACAAAATGGAGTAGGTGGTTATAAGGTTACAAGTAATATAAATGGGAACTCTATCTTCCTGCCTAAGGCAGGATCTTATAATGGTGAATTAGATCCATCATATAATTCTGATGTTGCAGATTATTGGACAAGTTCAATCAGTGTAGGAGCTGATTCTAAAGCATATGAAGGTTTTTCTGTAGACTCATATGATAGATCTGTATCTATTCTTACTTCAAGTAGATACATGGGCCAATCTATACGACCTGTTTGTGATACGGATGCTCCAGCAACACCTCAATTATATAACATTTCAGTAAAGAGTTGTGATGAGAAGATGGGAGTTGCTGAGGTCTCTAAACCAGAGGCAAGAATGGGAGAGAGTATTACCTTAACAGCAACTCCAAATAGTGGATATAAATTTACTTGTTGGGTAGTTGGAGATGATACAATTTCATTTAAAACTCCATATACTGCGAAAATTAATGGAGAGACAAGATTTACCGCCAACTTTAAAGAAATATGTTATGAAAATGGTATTGAGTATATCGACCTTGAATTACCCTCAGGTGTAAAGTGGGCAACATGCAACGTGGGAACATCATCACCATATAATCAAGGTAAATGTTTTGCATGGGGCGAAACGGAGTACAAAACAACTTGCAATTGGAGTACCTACAAACATTGTAATGGAACGAGCACATCATTAACAAAATATTGTTTAAATCCAAAATATGGAGAGGTGGATAACAAAGTTACTCTTGATCTTTGTGATGATGTTGCTAATCTAAATTATGGTGGAACTTGGCGTATGCCAACAAAGGAGGAATTTGAAGAATTGAGAGACTCTAACAATTGTATATGGGAATATGAAACTATTAATGAAGTTCCAGGATATAAAGTAACAAGTAGAAGAAATGGAGAATCTATATTCCTACCTCATATTACTGCTTCTTATGATTATTGGAGTTCATCTCTTAATAATCAATTTTCAACTACTGCATATTATATCAATCTCCCTACGGGTAATTCATACGTTACTATTTCTTCCTCAGATAGAATTTCACAAAGGCTAATTAGACCAGTTTGCAATACTGACACTATAACTAAAACTAAGCCTATTTATAAAGTGTCGGTATCGGTATCTAATGATTCGTTAGGTCGTGCAGAGGTATCTTCTCAAGATATTGAAGAGGGAGGCTATTGTTTAATTTCGTTAATTCCAAATGAGGGATGTGTATTTAAAGGTTGGAGTTTAAATGGAGAAATTATAACAAAAAATAATCCATATAGTGTGTGTATAAAAGCCAATAGTTCATTTGTTGCTATTTTAGAAGATAAATATAACGGACATGAGTATGTTGATTTAGGACTGCCATCTGGTATAAAATGGGCAACTTGTAATGTAGGAGCATCCTCTCCCGAAGAAGTTGGGACTTTTTATTCATGGAGAGAAACTGAACCATACGATGGAGTTGTTGATGGCTCTACACCAAGATATTTGTCTTTGGCAGAAGATGCTGCACATGTAAATTGGGGAGGAGAGTGGCGTATGCCTACAAAAGATGAAATAAGCGAATTGGGCAGTAATTGTACTTGGGAATGGACTACTCAAAACGGAGTGAGTGGATATAAAGGAACGAGCAAGATAAATAATAATATTATATTCCTTCCTGTAACAGGTATTATGCAGAGTGGAGAATTAGGTAATACATCAAACGGTTACTATTGGACTGCTACAAGTCATACTAATGCAGGTAATATATATTATCTTCTTATTTCTAGCACTTCTTTTACTACTTCTCATTTTACTTCTCTTTCTAGAGGCCTCAATATTCGTGCGGTATGCCCTTAATTTTAATTAAATAAAATTTGAAGAAAACAGACAAGATTGCATAAATAATCTTGTCTGTTTTTATTTTGTATAAGGTTGATGAAAATTTGATATTAATTTTTTTATTCTCACCACTCTAACTCCAGTGTGGTGTTTTTGCTTTGCATAAAGCATTAAAAGAAGGTGAAATAGATGAAGTTATTTATAATATAAAAAAAAGAGTTATCCCCAACCCTTCCGCCTGAAAGACGGGAATACCCATATATATAATATCTGCAAAAGAGTCTCAAAAGAGCAACTCCGTTTCTCCTATTAACCTAATTTGACCAATTAGCCTAATTGTGCTAACAATTATTGTAAAAAAAAAGTGTGTAAAAAGCACAACTCTTTACACACCTTATATCAATATGTTAGTAAAAAAATATTTTAAAAATTCTATTTCTCTGGTTTAGGTCTTGCCTGAGAAACAATCATACGTCTTCCCTCAAACTCGCTATTGTTAAGAGACTCAATAGCAGTACGAGCCTTATCATCATCACTCATCTCAACAAAACCGAATCCTTTAGAGCGACCAGTCTCTTTATTTCTGACAATTTTCACTAAAGTAACTTCACCAAATGCCTCAAACGCTTCTTGTAGTTGAGGCTCCTTAACCCTGAAATTAAGATTTCCAACGTATATGTTCATAACCAAGAGAAAAATAAAGTTTATAGCCTAAATAGGAGAAAACTCTCCGTTTAAAACTAACTCTACAAACTTATAAGAAAAAAAATATAAAAACAATATTTCGATAAAATATTTTTAAAAAAAATCTCTTTTAAGACAAAAAAATGATATTTTGAATAAAAAAAGAGATTAATTTCGCCTCAACTGTTTGATAGATTGAAATATTAAGAGTAATTTTGCAACCCGAAAGAATTTTATAACTAAAAATATATATAAATGAACGTAACAGAAAAAAGCACAGGTAATGTTTCGGCAGAGATTACCGTGAAAATTGAGAAAGCCGATTATCAAGAGAAAGTTGAGAAAGCATTGCGTTCTTACCGTCAAAAAGCAGTTGTACCAGGATTTAGAAAAGGTATGGCTCCAAAATCAATGATTCAAAAAATGGTAGGAAAATCTGTTTTGATTGAGGAGATTAACACTCTTATATCAGAACAATTATACAACTACATAACAGATAAAAAACTTGCTGTACTTGGCGAGCCTCTTCCAAAAGAGGGACAACCCGAAGTAGATTTTGATACTCAAGAGGATTTTGAGTTTACATTTGATGTTGCTCTTGCTCCTGAGATAAAATTGGAGTTGGGCAAAGATGACAAAATCGAATACAACCAAATCATCATTGATGACGAAATGATTGAGAAACAAGTTGAGGCTTACAAAAATCGTTTCGGAAAACAAGAGGAGGGAGAAGTAATTGCTGAGAACGATATTGCAAAAGGTAAAATGGTTGAACTTAACGAAGATGGCACTGTTAAAGAGGGTGGTGTCGTAGTTGAGTCAGGAATGATATCTCCACGTTATACTAAAAACGAAGGTGAGAAAGCAAAATTCATCGGAGTTAAAAAAGGAGAGAAAGTAGTATTTAACCCTTCAGTAGCAAGTGACGGAAACGATACTGAGGTTGCTTCAATGCTTCACATCAAAAAAGAGGAGGCAGCAGAGGTTAAATCAAACTTTGAAATGGAGATTACTTCAATCTTGGCATTCAAACCAGCAGAGATGGGACAAGAACTATTTGATGCAGCATTCGGTAAAGATACTGTAAAAGATGAAGCAGAGTTCCGTGCAAAAATCGCTGAGATGTTAAAAGAGCAAATTGCACCAGAGTCAGATTACAAATTTGCAATGGATGCACGCACTTACATCGAAAACAAAGTAGGTGAGTTAGAGTTTGCTGATGCAATGTTGAAACGTTGGTTGAAATTCAGCGACAAAGAGAACAAAATTGAGAACGTTGATGAGGAGTATGCAAAAATGTTGCCCGACCTTAAATGGCAATTGATCAAGGAGAAACTTGTAAAAGATGCAGAGGTTAAAGTTGAGCGTGCAGATATTGAGGAGATGGCAAAAAAAGCAACTAAAATGCAATTTGCTCAATACGGAATGGCAAACGTTCCAGAAGATTTGCTTCAAAAATATGCTGATGATATGATGAAAGATCAAAAAATCGTTAACAATATGCTCGACAGAGTAATGGAGGAGAAGATTATTGAAGTAATCAAATCAAAAGTAACATTAGATGTTAAAGAGGTAAAACTTGAAGATTTCTATAAATCATTAGAGACAAAATAAATCTCTATTAACAATAAAAATAAGAACAGAGGCTGTATCATGTGATGCAGTCTCTGTTTTTCTCAAATAAATATCTTACTGACTTTTTTATTACGATAAAAATATATAACTTCGCAGATATAAGTTAAACAACAAAAAGGTACAATTATGAACGATGAATTTAGAAAATATGCCACTCGCCATTTGAATATGAATGGCAATGCACTTGATAAATATATAGATGTAACAAGCAGTTATATATCACCAACAATTATAGAGGAGCGTCAATTAAATGTAGCACAAATGGATGTCTTCTCACGTTTGATGATGGACAGAATTATCTTCTTGGGAACACAAGTGGATGATTATGCAGCAAACGTAATTCAAGCACAACTTTTGTATTTAGACTCAGTAGAGCCAGGTAAAGATATATCAATCTATTTGAACAGTCCTGGAGGAAGTGTATATGCAGGATTAGGAATATACGATACAATGCAATACATTTCAAGCGATGTATCAACAATATGTACAGGAATGGCAGCATCAATGGCAGCAGTATTGTTGGTAGCAGGAGCAAAAGGAAAACGCTTTGCTTTGAAACACTCTCGTATTATGATACACCAACCAATGGGTGGAGCACAAGGACAAGCATCAGATATTGAGATAACAGCACGTGAGATTCTGAAATTACGCAAGGAGTTATATACAATAATAGCCGATCACTCGGGAAATGACTATGCAAAAATAGAACTTGACTCAGATCGCGATTATTGGATGACTGCCGAAGAGGCTAAAAATTACGGAATGATAGACAAAGTTCTTGAGAAACGATAAGAATTAGAGATTATATATGTCTAAAAAAAGAAATAACAACTCTGAGGGAAAAGAGACATGTTTTATGTGTGGCAGAGAGATGTCGCCACAATATCTTATTCAAGGAACAAAAGGTTTCTTGTGTGGCGATTGTCTGTACTACATGGCTGAGAACTATTTGAATATAACAAAGAAACCTCAGAAGACAGAAAATAAATTCCAGATAACCAATATACCAAAGCCAAAGGAGATAAAGGCGTTTCTCGACAAATATGTAATAGGACAAGACTCTGCAAAACGATACTTGTCGGTAGCCGTTTATAACCACTACAAACGAGTAACACAAGACAAAAATCTTGCCGACAGTGTAGAGATAGAGAAGTCAAATATAATAATGGTAGGTTCAACGGGAACAGGAAAAACCCTTTTGGCAAAAACCATTGCCCGACTACTAAACGTACCCTTTACAATTGTTGATGCAACAGTATTGACTGAGGCAGGATATGTGGGCGAAGATATAGAGAGTATATTAACACGCCTTTTACAAGTTGCCGATTACGATGTGGCGGCAGCCGAGCGAGGAATAGTGTTTATTGATGAGATAGATAAAATTGCACGAAAAGGCGATAACCCCTCAATAACTCGCGATGTAAGTGGAGAGGGCGTACAACAAGGTTTGTTGAAATTATTAGAGGGTTCAGTTGTAAACGTACCACCACAAGGAGGTCGCAAGCATCCTGATCAAAAGATGATACAGGTAAACACCCAAAACATATTATATATATGTGGAGGAGCCTTCGATGGAATTGAACGTAAAATTGCTGCACGATTAAATACACAGGTAGTAGGATTCAGTACAGATGAGACACAAAAACAGATTGATCGTAGCAACTTTTTGCAATACATATCGCCACAAGATTTAAAATCATTTGGATTGATACCAGAGATAATAGGTCGTTTACCAATATTAACCTATCTCAATCCTTTAGATAGAACAGTACTTCGCAATATCCTTACCGAACCAGAGAATGCTATAATTAAACAATATATATATATGTTTAAGTTAGATGGTATAAAATTAAAGTTCGAAGAGGAGGTTTTGGATTTCATTGTAGATAAAGCAATAGAGTTTAAGTTAGGAGCAAGAGGTTTGCGTTCAATAGTTGAGCATATAATGATAGATGCAATGTATGAGATGCCTTCAACCGAAAGGAAATCGCTTACAATAACATTAAATTATGCTAAAAACAGATTAGCGGATGCAAATATGCACACAATGGTGTAAATTTTTTTCCAAAAAAATTGTTTTTTTTTAAAAGGAAATTATAACTTTGTTTAGCGAGTTGAGATATATACTCGCTAAACAATTTTTTTTTACCTAAAAAGCATTGCTTTATGTTTACAAAAACACAAGTAGCGGAGGCATTAAAAGAGAATTTTGGTTTCGATACATTTAAGGGAAATCAAGAAGAGATAATAATGAATCTTCTCGAAGGGAAAGACTCATTTGTCTTAATGCCAACAGGAGGAGGAAAGTCGTTATGTTACCAACTGCCGTCATTATTGCTTGATGGAACAGCAATTGTAATATCTCCATTAATAGCCTTAATGAAGAATCAAGTAGATGCAATGCGAAACTTTAGCGAGGAGGATGGAGTAGCACACTTTATAAACTCTTCACTTACAAAAGTTGCCATTGATCAGGTAAAGAGCGATATATTAAGCGGAAAAACAAAACTTCTGTATGTTGCACCTGAATCATTGACAAAAGAGGAGAACGTTGAGTTTTTGAAAAATGTAAACATATCGTTCTATGCCATCGATGAGGCACACTGTATCTCGGAGTGGGGGCATGATTTCAGACCAGAATATCGTAGAATACGACCTATAATAAACGAAATAGGAGTAGCACCCATTATAGCACTCACAGCAACAGCAACGCCAAAAGTGCAACACGACATTCAAAAGAATCTTGAGATATTGAATGCAACACAATTCAAGTCTTCGTTTAACCGCCCAAATCTATATTACGAGGTAAGACAAAAAAATAAAGATGTAGATAAGGAGATTATCAAATACATTAAATCTCAACCAGGCAAGTCGGGAATAATATATTGTTTAAGTCGTAAAAAGGTAGAGGAGTTAGCCGCACACTTACAGGCAAACGATATAAGTGCCTTGCCCTACCATGCAGGAATGGATTCGGCAACCCGAACACAAACGCAAGACGCCTTTTTGCTCGAAGATATAGAGGTAATAGTTGCAACAATAGCCTTTGGAATGGGAATAGATAAACCCGATGTTCGTTATGTAATACACTACGATATACCAAAGAGTCTCGAAGGTTATTATCAAGAGACAGGGCGTGCAGGACGCGACGGTGGAGAAGGAGAGTGTATAACCTTCTATACACAAAAAGATTTGCAAAAACTCGAAAAATTTACTCAAGGTAAATTAATCTCGGAACAGGAGATAAGTAAACAATTACTGTTAGAGACAGCAGCATATGCCGAGTCATCAGTGTGTCGCAGAAAACTGCTCTTGCACTATTTTGGAGAAGAATATACACAAGAGAATTGTGGCAATTGCGACAACTGCCTTCACCCTAAAAAACAAGTAGAGGCAAAAGAGTTGTTGGTATTGGCAATTGAGGCAATAATCGCATTAAAAGAGAAGTTTAAATCTGACTATGTAGTAGATGTTCTAAAAGGAAAAGAGAGCAACGAAATACTATCATATAAGCACAATGAGTTAGATGTTTTTGGCTCCGCTGAAGATGAAGAGGAGAAGACACTCAATGCAGTAATCCGACAAGCATTGATAGCAGGTTATATAGCAAAAAATATAGAGTCGTATGGTTTGCTTAAGGTTACTGAAGAGGGACATAAATTCCTCAAAAAACCTGTATCATTTAAGATTGTTAAGGATAACGATTTTGAAGAGAGCGACGATGAGATACAAATAAAAGGAGGAGGAGCGTGTGCAGTAGATCCAACATTATATTCTATCATTAAAGATTTAAGAAAGAAAAAAGCAAAAGAGTTGAAACTTCCACCATACGTAATTTTTCAGGATGTATCAATAGAATCAATGTCAACAACCTATCCAATAACAATGGAAGAGTTAAAGAATATTCCAAGAGTAGGAGCAGGTAAAGCCCAGCGTTATGGACAAGAATTTATAGACATAATAAAACGATACTGCGAAGAGGAGGAGATTGAGCGACCAGAGGATATGCGAGTTCGTACAGTCCCCAACAAA
>JAFQBL010000098.1 GCA_017416695.1 Bacteroidales bacterium
TCGTATAAGGCAAAATATTATACAGTTGAGGTTAAACGTAATTTAGTAAAACCTTTAACAAAAGATAGTCGTAAACAACAAATAGCAACATTCTCTCCAAACGGACGTATGGTAGCGTTTGTAATGGATGGCAACGTATATCTTAAAAAATTAGATTACGACTCTCAATCAGAGGTAACACGCGGAGCAAAACAAGATACTCTTATGTATGGAGTTACATCGTGGGCATACGAAGAGGAGTTCCGTTTTGTAAACTCTTTATCGTGGTCATCAGACAGCGAAACATTAGCCTTCTTAAGAACAAACGAGGGTAATGTAAATCGTACATCAATGCAAATCTATCAGCCACAAGATAATGCTTATCCTAAAGAGTATTCATATAAATATCCTGTATCAGGAGAAGATTGCTCAGTAACCGAAGTATATACATATACAGTAGAGTCAAGAGTGGTTAAGAAAATGGATGTTCCCGTTGAAGAGGGAGGATATATCCCACGCATACTATTTACACGTGATTCAACATCACTTGCCGTAATGACTTTAAATCGTGAGCAGAATCTGTTAAATATATATAGCGTAAATCCTAAATCAGGAGTCTCAAAACTGTTAGTAAAAGAGAGTAGTAAAACATGGGTAGATGAAAAGAGTTACAATAATATAATGTTCTTTGACTCATACTTTGTAATGCCCTCAATGAGGGACGGAAACCGTCATCTATATCAATACTCAACAAACGGAAAACTTCTACGTCAATTAACAAAAGGAAAATGGGATGTTATCTCATTCTTGGGCTCAGACGGCAAAAAGAACTTCTATTATACAGGAAATCCCGAAGGAGCAATATATAGTGCCCTATACAAAGTTGATACAAGCGGTAAAACAACAATGTTAAGTAAGGGAGGAGGCTATGTAACTGCTCAGTTGAATCCAACGGCAACACACTACTTAATGTCGTATTCAAACATAACAACCCCATATCAAATAACATTAAATGCAACAACTGGCAAAACAATAAAAACGATTGCTGATAACAAAGAGTTGCAAGGTGTTAAATTTACTGATAAAGAGTTCTTTACATTTACAAATCCAGAGGGAATAGAACTAAACGGATATATGCTAAAACCTCTTGACTTCTCTGCTGATAAAAAATATCCAGTTGTTATGATGCAATATAGCGGTCCGGGTTCACAACGAGTTCTTGATCGTTGGGAGGCATTTGATTGGCTTCATCATATAGTAGGAGAGGGTTATTTGGTAGTTTGCGTTGATCCTCGCGGAACAGGAGGAAGAGGAGAACAATTCTCTCATTGTATATACCGACAAATGGGCGTATATGAGAGCCAAGACCAAATATCTGCTGCTAAATATCTATCAACCCTACCATACGTTGATAAAAATAATATTACAATATATGGCTGGAGTTTTGGCGGATATACATCACTTATGTCGGTATCAACAAGTAAAGACGTTTTTGCTAATGCAGTGGCAGTAGCGCCTGTAACAGATTGGCACTTGTACGATGCAATATATACAGAGCGTTATATGAATACTCCACAAGCAAATAATAGTGGATATGATATTACTTCTCCACTAAAAAAGGCTTCAGATATGAACTCAAATCTATTATTAATATCTGGAACAGCCGATGACAATGTTCGTTTGATTAATACAATGCAATATACAACAGCACTTATAAACGCAGGAAAACAGTTTGATATGCAACTCTATCCCGATTGTAATCACTCTATCTTGGGATATGAGAACAGATTGCATCTATACACAAGAATATGTGACTTTATAAAGAGAAATACTAAATAAGATATATATCTTTAGGTTTTCTTAGATTGATTAAGTAATGGCAGAAACTATAACTATAATAGGAGTAACAGCATCCGGAAAAACATCGTTGGCTGTAAAATTAGCGTACGAAACAGGAGGAGAGATAATCTCTGCCGATTCACGTCAGATTTACCGTCGTATGGATTTGGGAACAGGAAAAGATATAAGCGAATATACCTGTAACGGAAAGCAGATACCCTATCACCTTATTGATATTTGTGAGCCAGGATATAAATATAATCTATACCAATATAAGCGAGATTTTACAAATGCTCTAAAAGATATTCAGTCAAGAGGCAAACTCCCAATAATATGTGGAGGAACAGGTTTGTATGTCGAAACTGTACTAAAAGGCTATGCAATGCCTGAGGTGCCTGAAAATAAAGAACTTCGGGACTCGCTCGCTGATAAAACTTTAGAGGAACTTACCGCAATATTATCGCAATACAAAACACTGCACAACACAACCGACGTTGATAGTTGCAAACGAGCAATAAGAGCAATAGAGATAGCGGAATATTACAAAACATTACCTCAACCAAAGTTAGAAGATTCTCCTCTTGATACGTTGCTCGTTGCTATTGATATTGATAGAGAAACACGCCGATCAAATATCTCCAAGCGTTTGCATCAACGTTTAGAGGATGGTATGGTTGCAGAGGTGGAATCTTTGCTTAACGAAGGAATAGCCCCAGAGGATTTAATCTATTATGGGTTGGAGTATAAATATCTAACCGAATACGTTATAGGTAAAACAACATACGAGCAGATGGTATCGGGGTTGGAAATAGCCATTCACCA
>JAFQBL010000099.1 GCA_017416695.1 Bacteroidales bacterium
AGGACGATGAACTTCAAACTCTAATGTACATATTGAGTGTGTTACTCCCTCAAAAAAGTCAGATTGTCCATGTGCATAATCATACATAGGATAAACATTCCACTTTGTTCCAGTACGATGGTGTGGATGTTTGATAATACGATACATAATAGGATCACGGAAGTGCATATTTGGTGATGCCATATCAATTTTTGCACGTAAAACCATACTACCCTCTTCAAACTCTCCTTTATTCATTCTTTCGAATAAGTCAAGAGTCTCTTCTATTGGTCTATCTCTAAAAGGAGATGGAGTTCCTGGTTGGGTAGGTGTTCCTTTTTGTGCTGCTATTTGTTCAGATGATTGTTCATCAACATAAGCATATCCCTCTTTTATCAAGCGTATTGCAAGATCCCACAACTTTTGAAAGTAATCTGATGCATAGTATAAACGGTCTTCCCAGTCAAACCCTAACCATTTAATATCTTCCATAATAGCATCAACATACTCTGTATCCTCTTTTGCAGGATTAGTATCATCGAATCGCAAATTACAAGTACCTCCAAATTTTTGAGCAATTCCAAAGTCCATACATATTGCCTTTGCGTGTCCTATATGTAAATAGCCATTGGGTTCTGGCGGAAAACGAGTATTTAATCTACCTCCGTTTTTACCTGCTGCTAAATCTTCAGAAACAGCTTGCTCTATAAAATTCAAATTTTTAGTCTTACCCTCTTCGATAGGTTCAATTGTTGTTGTCATATATTGTAAATACTTTGTATTTGAAGTTTGCAAAGTTAGATATTTTTTTCGAAAATATTATCTTTAAAAAAGACAAATTTATTAGAGGAGAGGAAAGGTGATGATTTAATAAGGGTAATTTTAGTAATAGAGCATACTTTTGGAGACTATATGTATGAGCAAAAATTACATTCAAGCCTTATGGTTAGAGAAATGGAGAATGAGAAACCACGCAGAGATGTTGGCAAAGATGTTTGGAGAAACAAAATAAAGGTATGCTATTTGTGATGTTTTAATTGATATAATTTTCTTTATCATTTCTCTTCTTCATTTGGCGAAAATCATGAATAGCCGCAATCGTAAGCCAAACTATCAATATGATAGGAGCAATCAAGAACATAATATAAATACATGCCCATACACATTTCATTATAAATATAAATATTGTCTCAAACATAGTTTATACTTGTTAGAATTAATTTCATTGTAAATATAATAATATGGCAAATGTTTTTAATTATCAATTTATACAAATTTAGCGAAGAGAGTTGTTGCTTAATTTTTCTCAAAACAAATAAATTAGTTATCTTCGCAAAATATTTACACAAATAGGTTTTAAAGTGATATACCCTAATAATTTTGAGCAGAAAATAGGATTTGATAAAATCCGAAATAAGATAAAAGAGTGTTGCCTTTCATCTTTAGGAGAAGAGGCAATAGACCAAATTACTTTCTCAACCAATTACGGAAATATCATTAAAATGGTTGAGGAGTGTAATGAATTTCTATCAATTATTGAGAGCGAAAAAGATTTTCCCTGCGATCACTTTTATGACGTAAGGAGTGCCTTAAAACATCTTAAAGTTGAAGGAACTTATATTGACTCAAATGAACTTTTTGATCTTAGACGCTCACTCGCATCAATTATAAATATTATAAATTTCTTGCGACAAGGTGAAGATGAAGAAAGAGTTCAGTATCCACGTCTTAAATCACTTACTGACAATATTGTAACATTTCCAAACATTCTTAAAGAAGCAGATCGTATAATTGATAAGTTTGGGCATATCAAAGATAACGCTTCTCCTGCTCTTTATGATATAAGACGCGAAATAACAAGCAAGGTAAATTCTATCTCTAAAAACCTTGCAAACATTCTAAGAAAAGCAAGAGAAGAGGGCATTGTTGAAAAAGATGTAACTCCAACTATGAGAGATGGCAGATTAGTTATTCCTGTAATGCCCGCTCATAAGAGGAAAATAAAAGGTATTGTTCACGATGAATCAGCGAGTGGCAAAACAATCTTTATAGAACCTGCCGAAGTTGTTGAGGCAAACAATAGAATAAGGGAATTGGAAAGTGAGGAGAGAAGAGAAATCATTAAAATCCTTACTGAATTTTCCAATACAATTCGCCCACATATTGATGATATGATTTATTCATATCTATTTATGGGAGAGATTGATTTAATTAGAGCAAAGGCTCTCTTTGCAAGAAACATTGGAGCAGTAATGCCTAAAATAGACAATTATTGTCAGATTGATTGGTATGGAGCGGTACACCCCCTACTCTTTTTATCTCTTAAACGACAAAACAAAAAGGTTATTCCTTTAGATATTTGTCTTGACAAAAAGAATAGGATATTAATTATATCAGGACCCAACGCAGGAGGTAAATCGGTTTGCCTTAAAACTGTTGGATTACTACAATATATGATTCAATGCGGACTTCTTGTTCCTATGTTTGACAATTCAAGAATGGGTGTATTTAACGATATATTCATAGATATTGGTGATGAGCAATCAATTGAGGATGATTTAAGTACATATAGTTCACACCTTACAAATATGAAAAATTTTGTAAGACAGAGTTCTGATAAATCACTATTATTAATTGATGAATTTGGAGGAGGAACAGAGCCTCAAATAGGAGGAGCAATTGCAGAATCTCTACTCAAAAGATTCAATTTTAAAAAGAGTTTTGGTATAATTACCACACACTACCAAAACTTAAAGCATTTTGCAGAAGAAAACGAAGGCATTGTAAATGGTGCAATGCTATATGATAGACATATGATGCAGCCTCTGTTTAAACTATCAATAGGAAATCCTGGAAGTTCTTTTGCTATTGAGATTGCTCGTAAGATAGGTTTACCTGAGGATGTAATCTCCGAAGCATCTGATATTGTTGGTCAAGAATATGTTTCAATGGATAAATATCTGCAAGATATTGTAAGAGACAAAAGGTATTGGGAGCAAAAACGTCAAAATATCAGAATGCTTGAGAAGCGTCTTGCCGACAGCATTGAGAGATACGAAAAAGATATTTTACAACTTGAGAAAGAACGAAAAGAGATTATAAAAGGAGCAAAAGTAGAAGCATCGAACATATTAAGCGAAACCAATGCTAAGATAGAGAATACAATTCGCGAAATAAAAGAGGCTCAGGCAGAAAAAGAACGCACCAGAATCATTAGAGAAGAGATGCGTAAATTCAAAAAAGAGATTTCTGAGAAAGAGGAAACAGACGAAAAACTATCAAAGAAAATTGAGAAACTAAATAAAAGCAATAAAAAGAGAGGGAATAATAGTAATTCATCTAACACATTAAAGGAAGATGCACCTCTAATGGTTGGAGATGTAGTTAAAATTAAAAATGGAGGCAGCGTTGCTGGAGAGATATTAGAGATTAACGGTAAAAGTGCAATTGTTGCATTTGGCTCAATAAAGAGTGTTGTTAAAACAGACAAACTTGAAAGAGCAAATCGCTCGTCTCTAAAGAAGCAAAGCACAAAAACTCAATATTATAGCGAATCAACAACCGATATTATACGCAACAAACAACTATCGTTCAGTAGTGAATTAGATGTAAGAGGATTAAGAGGTGATGAAGCAATAGAGAGTGTTGCAGTATTTATTGACACAGCAATATTATCGGGATATTCGAATTTAAGAATCTTACATGGCACAGGAAATGGTATTCTTCAGCAACTTATCAGAAGTTACTTAAAAAAAGTTTCTGCAGTAAAAAGTTTCAGGGAAGAAGATGTTCAACTTGGAGGTGCAGGAATTACAGTAGTTGAGTTATATTAAAAAACTAAAAGGCTTTACACAAACATATATTATTTAGCCAGATATTATGAAGAAAAGAAAATTTACCACATTCAATATAATTTGTATAATTGCCTTATGGGTAATTCTTTGTTATTTTGTGATAAAGGGTAACGGAGGTGTTAACGGGCAGACTGCTTTTGCAATAATTGCTTCTGGAATTATTGTTTTTGTACCAATATATAAGTCATTTAGAAATAAAAAAGAGTAGAAATTGTTTAATTCATATAAAAAATTAGTTCATATTTTTTCTAAATATGGACAAAATAAGGTACTTTTGTATTTACAATAGAATTATATTAGTGACTTAGTGCCACTTTGAATTTATATGAACAAAACAGCAGAAAATATATTACAATCCATATACTCTCCAAAAGATTTAAAGAAGGTAAATATTGACGATCTACCTAAATTATGCGAGGAAATAAGGGAATATATGCTAAATATTTTAGCAGAACATCCTGGACATTTAGCATCGAGTTTGGGTGTTGTAGAATTAACTGTTGCCTTGCACTATGTTTTTGATACTCCATACGACAGAATTGTTTGGGATGTTGGACATCAAGCATATGCTCATAAGATTTTAACAGAGCGTAAAGACAAATTCAATACCTTACGACAACTTAATGGATTGAGCGGATTTCCCTCTCCATCTGAGAGTGAATATGATACATTTACTGCAGGACATGCATCAAACTCCATATCGGCAGCATTAGGTATGTCAGTTGCAGCAAACTTAAACAATGAAGAGAGAAAGGTTATTGCTATTATTGGCGATGCTGCAATAGCTGGAGGGCTTGCTTTTGAAGGTTTAAACAATGCATCTTCAAGTCCTAACGACCTGTTAATCATATTGAACGACAACGATATGGCCATTGACAGGAACGTTGGTGCATTGAATAAATATCTAATAAAAATAACCACTTCGCCAAGATACAATAAGTTCAGATACAAAATTTATTCTCTTCTAAGAAGAAAGAATATTATAAAAGATAATCACAAAGGTGTTTTTACTCGCTTTACAAACAGCATAAAGTCTTTAATAAGTAAACATCAAAATATTTTTGAAGGTTTAAACATAAGATATTTTGGGCCGATTAACGGACACGATACAAAATCTATTATTAGAATTTTAAACGATATTAAAGATTTAAAAGGGCCTAAGATACTTCATCTTAAAACTATCAAGGGAAAAGGTTACTCTCCTGCTGAAAAAGATGTTACCATATGGCATGCTCCAGGAAAATTCAACAAAGACACAGGAGAGAGAATAAAATCAGAGAATAAATTTACCAAATATCAAGATGTTTTTGGTGAGACGCTGGTTGAATTGGCTAATAAAAACGATAAAATTGTAGGAATTACTCCTGCAATGCCTACTGGTTGTTCAATGAATATAATGAATAAACACTTTCCTGAAAGGTGTTTTGATGTTGGTATTGCGGAGGAACATGCTGTAACCTTCTCTGGTGGTTTAGCAAAAGAGGGCTTAATTCCATTTTGCAATATATATTCAAGTTTTATGCAAAGGGCTTTTGATGAGGTGATACACGATATTGCAATACAAAAATTGCACGTGGTCTTTTGCCTTGACAGAGCAGGTATTGTTGGAGAAGATGGTATGACACATCATGGAAGTTTGGATATGGCATATCTTCGCTGTATTCCCAATATGGTTATCTCTGCCCCAATGAATGAGCACTATTTAAGACATTTAATGTTTACTGCTGCAGAGACAAATTGCCCATTTGCAATTAGATACCCAAGAGGAAGTGGCAATATATTGGACTGGAAATGTTCTCCTCAAATTTTGGATATTGGAAAGGGACGTCAAATATGTGATGGTAAAGATGTTGCCATTTTGAGCATAGGAACTATTGGAAATGCAGCATTAGATGCCATAGAGAAAGCAAAGAGCAAAGGTATTAATGCTGCTCTCTATGATATGATATTTGTAAAACCAATAGATACTGATATTTTAGATTACGTTGCACAAAACTATGAGAAAGTTATTACAGTTGAAGATGGCACTATAAAAGGTGGCTTTGGAAGTGCAGTAGCAGAATATATGGTAATGAATGGTTACAAATCAAAAATAAAAATGATTGGTATTCCAGATGAATTTGTTACTCATGGCAAACCCTCTGAGTTATACGAATTATGTAAAATGAATAGCAATAGTATATACGACGCAATTATTAATAAGTGGTAATAAAACTGTTTTAAATTATATGAAAATAGTTATTGCTGGAGCAGGTGAAGTTGGCACTCACTTAGCAAAAATGCTTTCAAAAGAGAAGCAAGATATTATACTTCTTGACACTAAAGTTGATAAACTTCAATGGATTGATGCTAACTACAATTTAATGACTGTTGTTGGAGATCCATCATCGTTCAGTGCTTTAAAAAATGCTGAAGCAGGAAAAGCAGATTTGTTTATCGCTGTTACTCCTTCAGATGATAAAAATATTACAGCATGTATGCTTGCTTCTAAACTTGGTGCTCAAAAGACTGTTGCTCGCATTGATAACCACGAATATATGTTTCCTGAAAATAGGGCATTCTTTAAGGATATGGGTGTTGATGAACTCATATATCCTGAAATGCTTGCCGCTGAAGAGATTTTGAATGCTCTTAAAATAACATGGGCAAGAAAATGGTTTAGTTTATGCGATAATAAACTCATTTTGGTTAGCACTAAAATTAGAGAAAACTCATCAATTGTAAATAGCAAACTTTGGGATTTAACAAAAGAGCATAACTTTTACCATGTATCAGCAATTAAACGTAAAGATGATATAATAATCCCACGAGGCAGTGATGAAATATTACTTAATGATATTGTATATTTTACAACTACCCCTGAACATCTTAACGATATTAGAGATATTACTGGCAAACGAGATATTACAGTTGACAGTATCATAGTTTTAGGAGGCAGCAGAATAGCAATTCAACTTGCCCGTATCCTCCCCAACTCTATCTCAATGAAAATTATTGAGCAAGACTACGAAAAGAGTTTAAGATTAGCAGAAAGACTCCCAGATGCATATATTGTTCATGGCGATGCACGTGAGACAGAATTGCTTATAGAGGAAGGAATTAAAAACATTGATGCATTTATTGCCCTAAGCGATAACTCTGAAACGAATATTCTGTCTTGCTTAACAGCAAAGAAATTAGGTGTAAAAACTAAAACAGTTGCTGAAGTTGAGAATATTCAATTTATATCAACTGCCGAGAGTCTTGATATTGGTTCTATTATCAATAAGAAAATTATCGCAGCAAGTAAAATATATCAACTTCTTATTGATACAGACATTAGCGATGCTCGATGTCTTGCTACATCTGATGCAGAAGTTGTTGAGGTAACCGTTAAAGAGGGTGCTAAAATAACTAAGGGTAAAATTAAAGATTTGGATATACCCAAAGGTTTAACATTAGGTGGTATGGTTAGAGACGGAGTTGGATATATTATTAATGGTGATACTGAGATAAAACCTAATGACCACGTACTTATAGTATGTGTCAACGATATATTACATAAGGTTGAAAAATTATTTGGATAGTATGTTGAATATAAATTTTAAGGCAATAGCAAAGATTATCGGTGTATTGTTATGCATCGAGGCTATTTTTATGTTATTTCCTTTATTCACTTCGATATATTATCATGAGAAAGATACATTACCTTTCTTGTTCAGTTTCATTATTACTCTAATAACAGGGGCTATACTACTAATTACCTCTCACAAGAATATTGATAGGACTGGCAAGAGAGAGGGTTTTATGGCGGTTGCATTGAGTTGGATTTCAATATCAATAATGGGTGCTCTCCCTTTCATTTTCAATGGTGACACTCATACATTTACCGATGCTTTTTTTGAATCTATGTCGGGATTCTCAACAACAGGAATGAGTATTTTAGAAGATATAGATGGTTCGTGCCATGGTATATTGTTATGGCGAAGTTTAAGTCAATGGCTTGGAGGTATGGGTATAATTCTATTCTCTTTAGCAATAATGCCTATTCTTAACAATGGTTCTGGATTGTACCTATTCAGTGCCGAGATGACTGGTGTTACCCACGAGAAGTTAGGACCTCGCATTAGCCAGACAGCAAAAAAGTTGTGGGGACTATATCTGTTCTTTACAATACTTTTATTTATATTGCTTGTTATTGGGCCAATGGACACCTTTGATGCTATTTGCACCGCAATGACAACATATTCTGCAGGGGGATTCTCTACAAAACAGGCAAGTATTGCATATTGGAATTCTGCCTATATTGATTATGTTATAACATTCTTTATGTTCTTATCGGGTATAAACTTTGCTTTAATATATCGCTCTGTATTCCGCAATCCAAAACACTTGTTCCAAAATGAAGAACTTAAATATTACGTTATATTTATCATTCTTGGAACTATTATAATCACAGCATATCTTCTCTTCTCTTACAGCGATTCTGCAGATTATGAATGGAGTTTTAGAACCGCATTATTCACCGTTGTATCGGGCTTAACTACGACTGGGTACTCAATTGTAGATTTCTGCGACTGGGGTTCATTCTTCTTCTTTTTTATATGTTTGTAT
>JAFQBL010000100.1 GCA_017416695.1 Bacteroidales bacterium
ATATCGGAGTTGGAGGCAAAAGTTGTAAAATGCCGTTTCCCCAAAAAACACAAATTAGTAGAGGCAGGGGTATATACACACTATGCCTACTTCATAGAAAAAGGGATGACACGTTCATATTGGATGGTAGAAGGAGAGGAGATAACCACATCATTCTCTTTTGAAGGTTCAATAGTATTCAGTATGGATGAACTCTATTACGGAAAGCGAAGCGAGGAGTATGTAGAGACTCTCGAAGAGTGCGAAGCATATCGTATCTTGTTAACAGACCTAATGCACCTATGGAATACAAATATGGAGTTGTGTATATGGTCACGAATAATACACCAGAACGAATATCGCCGTCTGCATCGCAGTCATAAAGATAGGTTAACACTACCTGCCAAAGAACGATATGAGTCGTTTATTAAGCAATTTCCTAATGTAATAGAGCGTACAAACTTAACATATGTAGCCTCATATTTGGGAATAACACTATCAACACTCAGCCGATTGAGAGCAAAAAAATAATTTGATTTATATCAAATTTATTCTCATATAACACTATTAATTTTGCAGTTTAAACCAAAACAAACAAAACTATGCAAACAAAAGTAGTGGCATCGCAAAACTTTGCTGATACCAAACCTCATTACGAACTGCTTGACGGGTTACGTGGAGTAGCAGCCATAATGGTTCTAATATATCATATCTTTGAAGGATTTGCCTTTGCCGAAGGAGTAAACGGCGCAGGAGACGGAATAATTCGTACACTCAATCATGGGCATATAGCGGTCGATTTCTTTTTCATTCTATCAGGATTTGTAATCAGTTATGCATACGATGATCGCTGGAACAAGATGACCTTAGGCGGATTCTTTAAACGACGTTTAATACGTCTGCACCCAATGATTGTAATGGGAGCAATAATAGGAGTAGTTGCCTTTGCTTGTGAAGGATTTAAAACATGGACAGGTGAGACAACTCCAATAGGTTGGGTAATGTTAGCAATGCTATTGACAATGTTTATGATACCAGCCGTACCAGGAGCATCGTACGAGGTTAGAGGAAACGGCGAAATGTTTCCACTCAATGGTCCCTCTTGGTCGCTATTCTTTGAGTATATAGGCAATATACTGTATGCGCTCATCATTCGCCGTTTATCAACAAAACTACTAACATTATTAGTTGTGGTGTTAGGTGTTTTGCATGCATGGTTTTATGTGTTTGACATATCACAATACAACTGCGTAGGAGTAGGGTGGACAATAGATACCATAAACTTCTGGGGAGGACTGTTGAGAATGTTATTCCCTTTTACGGTTGGAATGTTACTTGCACGCACGTTCCGTCCACGTAAAATAAGAGGAGCATTTTGGATTTGTAGCATACTGTTAATAGTAATATTTGCACTACCATTTATCGAACTAAAACCTGAACTTGTCAGCCTTAACGCGCTATACGAAGTATTGTGTATCGCATTCATTTTCCCATTTATAGTATGGATAGGAGCCTGCGGAGGAGCAACAGATAACTATACAAGTAAAATAAATAAATTCCTTGGAGATATATCATATCCACTCTACATAGTACATTATCCCATAATGTATGTATTCTATAAGTGGTTAATAAAACAAGAGTACTACTCTTTAGAGCAAACATGGCTAATACCACTTGTTGTAGTACTCTCAAGCATAGTATTAGCATACGCAGTCCTAAAACTGTACGATGAACCAGTTCGCCGTTGGTTATCATCAAAACTAATGAAAAAGTAGGTCGTTTATCAGTTATCAGTGTCTTAGATATTCTTGTTATCTTAGTTTCACAACAACAGATACTTCCAGATAAAAAAGAGTTGCACGATTTTAAAGTGCAACTCTTTTTATATAATATGACTAATTATTTATCCAAATCTCACAGAATTATTTTAGTAATTTACTTTTGAACTTATTCAAAAAACTACAAATAATATCGCAAGTTTCGGGAATACCCAACAGAGAAGAGTCAATAGAAAGATGATACGATTTACCATCGCCCCAAGTCTTGTCGGTAAAGAAATTATAATATGCCGCTCTCTGTTTGTCATGACGTTTGACAATAGCAGTTGCCTCACGTTCGCTAATCTTGTCACGCGACATAACACGTTCAACCCTTGCCTCTAACGGAGCATGTAAGAAAATATTGATACAGTTAGGAAAATCTCTAAGAACGTAGTCAGCACACCTGCCCACAATAACACAATTACCCTTCTCGCCAATCATCTGAATAACATCTGATTGGCATTTGAAGATATGTTCGCTCGACATAGAACTATTACCATTGTCGCCCAAACCAAACGAAAACCAGTTGCTTGTCAAAATATTGGGAATAGAAAACAACTCCTTCTCATCAGCCTGTTCAAAACAACTACAATCCAAACCGCTAACCTTAGCAGCCTCATTCATAAGTTCCTTATCGTAATATTCAAAACCTAAACGTTTAGCAAGTTCCTTGCCAATAACCCTACCGCCACTACCAAACTGGCGACCTATTGTAATAATAAATTTCTCAGCCATAAAAATGAGAATAAAAAACTAAACTAAATCACAACATTGCAGTCAAAGTAAAAAACAATGTTGTAAACAACCGCTAAAATAAGAAATAAAATTCAAAACCATTCTTAAAAAGCAAAAAAAATAAGTTATCTTCGCAAATTGAATATGAATAAAAACAGAAACATAATAGTTGGAGTTGTAAAAAGCATTATAATAGCCACAATGCTTGTGCTTACCTTGCCCGTAACAGCACAACTCAATACCGACCGAGTAATGAACATAGGTCGCAATGCACTCTATTTCGAAGATTACATATTAGCCATACAATACTTCAATCAAGTAATAAAGGTAAAACCATATATGGCAGAGCCATATTTCTTGCGAGGAGCAGCAAAATTAAGCCTCGAAGATTATAAAGGAGCCGAAGAAGATTGCTCGATATGTATCGACTACAATCCCTTTATAATAGGAGCATACCATGTAAGAGGAGTAGCCCGACAAAATTTAGGAAACAACAAAGGAGCAATAGAAGACTACAACAAAGCATTGGAATATATGCCCGAAGACAAAATCTTCCTCTTGAACAAAGCCATAGCGCAAGCCGAAGAAAAACAATATACCCAAGCCGATAGTACCTATGCAAAACTCATAGAGTTGCACCCCAACTACTATAACGCATATATGAGCAGAAGCCAATACCGCGTACAAAACTCCGATACACTTGGAGCATTAGCCGATGTGGAACGAGCAATAGAAATAGACAAATACACATCATATGCCTATGCACAACGAGCAATGCTCTCATTTATGATAGGAAAAGACAAAGAGACGTCAATTGCAGATATGGATAAAGCCATAAAGATAGATCCTGCAATCCTGTCATACTACATAAATCGAGCAGTGATGCGATACCACATAAACGATTTACGAGGCTCAATGGCAGACTACAATCATGTAGTAGAAAAAGAGCCATCAAACACATTGGCCCTCTACAACAGAGCACTATTAAGAATGCAAGTAGGCGAGTATAACGATGCGATAGAAGATTTCACAAACCTACTAAAAGTTCGTCCCGACGACATATTTGCAGTATATAACCGAGCAATGTTATACGACCGCCTATCAATGTATCGTAAAGCAGTAAAAGACTATACCGCAGTAATAGAAGAGTATCCCAACTATGCGCCAGTATATTTTGCACGTTCCGAAGCACTCCGAAAATTAGGAGATATAAAAGGCGGAAAAAAAGACTTTGACAAAGCAATGCAGTTAGAAGAGGAGGCAAAAAACAAAACCGCTCCAACAGATACAACCCTGCAAGAAACAGAAAAAGTAAGACGCGAATCAGATAAAAATATAAACAAATTCAACCGTCTATTAGTATCTGACGACACCACAATAAAAACAGGATACCAAAGCAATATACGCGGAAGAGTGCAAGACAACAAGTACAAACTGAAAATAGAACCACAATTCACGCTAACCTATTACGAACAACCCTCGCAGTTAAATCTGCCAAAAAAATATTACAGAGAACTTGATGAACTCAATCGAGCAAGAGTACTACCACGACAACTAAAACTAACAAACCATGAGTCGAGTTTAGACTCGCTGAAAATAGCGCGACACTTTGCCTCCATAGCCGACAACACAAAACTCATCGACATAAACCCAAACAATGCCGTACCATATATGTCGCGAGCAATAGACTTTATGTTGATACAAGACTTTAATGGCGCAATAGAAGACCTAACACGTATAACATCCGCAAGTAGCGATTTTATATTTGCCTACTTCCTGCGAGCAGTAGTACGATATAAACGTATTGAATATATGCTATCATCAAGTACCCTGCAAACAACACCAGGCTCACACATAGGCGACAATATGCTCTCAGCACCCACGTTAAACAGCAAAGCCATAACGTTAGAGTATGAAATGGTATTACGTGATTACGACAAAGTAATAGCCATTGATCCCACATTCCCATACTCATACTATAACAGAGCAAACATACGATGTGAACAAAAAGACTTTACAGGAGCAATAGAAGACTACACCAAAGCCATAGAACTAAACCCCGACTTTGCCGAAGCCTATTTCAACAGAGCCTTGGTTTATACCTATGTAGGAGAGAACGATAAAGCCATAATTGACCTAAGCAAGGCAGGCGAATTAGGAATGGTACCAGCCTACAATGTAATAAAGATAATATCTGAAAATTAAGTATGCGTATATAAAAACCATACTCACTAAAAAGAGTAGTAAAAAACTTATAAAAACTATTGTTAATCACAAAAAAAATTACTACCTTTGTCCCCGATTTTACGAAAGAGTAAAAAAAGTATGTTAAACCAATAAATTGTGAATGGATAATAACCGACAATCAAACAACCCAAAACCTATAAAAGGACGTCCACAAAAGAAGGACGAGTTAAAAGACGCATATCGTATAAACGAAAAGATAACAGCCAAAGAAGTCCGATTAGTTGGCGATAATGTAGAACAAGGTGTTTATTCAATTTACGATGCAAGAGCAATTGCAGAAGAGCAAGAACTCGATTTGGTTGAAATTTCGCCCAATGCAGCACCACCAGTATGTAGAGTAATAGACTTCCAAAAATTCCTCTACCAACAAAAGAAACGTGCAAAAGAGCAAAAAGCGAAAGCAGCAAAAGTTGAAATAAAAGAGATCAGATTCGGACCACAAACCGATGATCACGATTACAACTTTAAACTAAAACACGCAATGGAGTTCCTAAAAGAAGGAGCAAAAGTAAAAGCGTATGTATTCTTTAAAGGACGTTCAATCCTGTTTAAGGAGCAAGGAGAAGTATTACTACTTCGTTTTGTAAATGACCTTGAAGAGTATGGAAAACTTGAGCAGATGCCACGTCTCGAAGGAAAGAGAATGATAATCATGCTCAGCCCAAAAAAGAAATAAAAAAATGCCACAAGGCAGAAAATTAATAAATAACTAAAAAACAAAACAATGCCAAAGACTAAAACTAATTCCGGTGCCAAAAAGAGGTTTGCCCTTACCGGATCAGGAAAGATCAAGAGAAAACACGCTTTCAAAAGTCACATCTTAACAAAGAAGACTAAAAAGCAAAAACGTAACCTAACACACTTCACAACAGTTGCAAGAGCTGATGAGAAGAACATCAAAAAGTTACTTTGTATCTCTTAACAAAAACAATTAATTAAACGGAGAAATCCAAATTATTAACCGAATGTATTAGCACAAAGATTATCGAAACAGGTGATAACGCTAACATTCAAAAAACAGTAGAAAATTATGCCACGTTCAGTAAATCATGTAGCATCAAGAGCAAAAAGAAAGAAAATTTTGAAATTGACCAGAGGTTATTTCGGAGCACGTAAAAACGTTTGGACAGTAGCAAAAAATACATGGGAAAAAGGTCTTACCTATGCTTACCGCGACCGTAAAGACAAAAAAGGAAACTTCCGTTCATTGTGGATACAACGTATCAATGCGGCAGCACGCCTTGAAGGAATGTCTTACTCAAAACTAATGGGAGCAATACACAAAGCAGGTATCGAAATCAACCGCAAAGTTCTTGCAGATTTAGCATTGAACAATCCCGCAGCTTTCAAAGCAATTGTTGACAAAGTAAAAAACGCATAATAATTTAAAGCGTAGAACAAATAAAAACTCCTAACTTAGGTGAGGAGTTTTTTTAGAAAGTAGGGACG
>JAFQBL010000101.1 GCA_017416695.1 Bacteroidales bacterium
CCAACTTCTGATGTTTTATAGGCTTTTTCTCCTTGTGCAATATCAACAGTAACTACTCCTGCGTCAATTGAAGCCGATACAGCCTCTCTAATTAGTTTGCCTTCCTCCATCAAACCAAAAGCATACTCAAACATTAATGCTGCTGACAGTATAGTTGCCAATGGGTTTGCAATATCTTTACCTGCTGCTTGTGGGTATGAACCATGAATGGGTTCAAATACTGATGTATATAATCCAACCGAAGCAGAAGGAAGCATTCCAAGCGAACCAGTAATAACAGAAGCCTCGTCGGTTAATATATCACCAAACATATTTTCTGTTACCATAACATCAAATCGAGAAGGCCATTGAACGAGTTGCATTGCAGCATTATCAACAAACATATACTCTGTTTCAACTTCGGGATATTCTTTCGAAATTTCTTGAGCAACCTCTCTCCATAGTCTTGAAGTACAAAGCACATTTGCTTTATCAACAACTGTAACTTTTTTTCTGCGTTGCATAGCGTATGTATATGCCAAACGAACAATTCTTTCAATCTCTTCACGAGAATATACACATGTATCGTATGCAATATTACCATCTTCACTTCTTCCTTGAGGACGTCCAAAATATATACCTCCAGTAAGTTCTCTAATACACATCAAGTCAGTTCCTGCAACAACATCCTGGCGAAGAGGAGACTTGTGTATTAATTGAGGCATTGTTGAAACTGGACGGATATTAGCATACAATCCTAATTGTTTTCTCATACCCAAAAGACCTTGCTCTGGGCGTACTTTTGCCGAAGGATTGTTGTCATATTTAGGATCACCAATTGCACCAAACAAAACGGCATCTGATTCCATACATATCTTGTGAGTCTCTTCTGGGTATGGATTGCCAGTTGCATCAATTGCACAAGCACCTACAAGTGCATGTTTATATGATAATTTATGACCAAAATTTTCACATATCGCTTTTGTTGCCTCTAATGCGGTCTCTACAATTTCTGGACCAATTCCATCGCCGGGCAATACGGCTATATTCATTTCCATATATTTTTTTATTATATAGTTAATATTAATTCATCTCTTCAATATGATTTAGCATCTTCATGGTTGCCTGAATTGCTGCAGCCATCTGATCCAAATCAAGTCCGTGCGTTTTAAAAACTTTTCCTTTGTAGTCCCAAGTGATGGTGGTTTGAACCAATGCGTCAGTTTTACCTCCTGGAGGAATATTTACAGCATAATCCAACAGTTGAGGAAATGCTCTATGTAATTTAGTTTTATATATCCATTGTATCCCTTTTACAAAAGCATCATATTGACCATCACCTGTTGCTCCAGCCTCATAAATTTCTCCGTTAATCTCTAACTTTAAAACAGCACCAGGACGTAATCCATTGGCAACAGCAAGAGTATAATTTAGAAGTACAATTTTATCTTTTTGAGTACTACTTTTTAGAGTATCAGAAATGATATAAGGTAAATCTTCTTGTGAAATTATCTCTTTTTTATCGCCTAACTCAATAATACGTTCAGTAACCTTTCGCATCGACTCTTCATCTAACTCAATGCCCATTGCTTCAAGATTCTTGCGAATATTGGCTTTGCCAGATGTTTTGCCTAAAGCATATTCTCTCATTCTTCCAAAACGTTCTGGTAAAAGGTCGTTGTAGTATAAATTGTTTTTGTTGTCACCGTCAGCATGAACACCAGCACATTGAGTAAAAACATTGTCGCCAATTACAGGTTTGTTTGCAGGGATTCTAATGCCTGAATAGGTTTCAACTACACGGCTCACGTGATTTATTTTTGCTTCGTTAATAGAGGTTTTTATTCCTAACTGGTCATGAGTAACAGCCAATACACTTGACAATGCAGCATTACCTGCTCTCTCCCCCAAACCATTAACCGTACAATGAATACCTTTTACACCTGCTCTAATTGCTGCATAACAATTTGCTACTGCCAAATCATAGTCATTATGGGCATGGAAATCAAAATGCAGATTTGGGTATCTATCAATAATCTCTTTACAATATTTATATGTTGAATCTGGGTTAAGTACTCCTAATGTATCAGGAAGCATAAACCTTTTAATATTGCAAGTGCAGAGAGAGTCAATGAGATTGTAAACATACTTAGGAGAATCTTTCATGCCATTCGACCAATCCTCTAAATAAAGATTAACGCCTATACCTTCATTTGTAGCAATCTCAATTTCTCGCTTTATATCATTTATATGATCTTGAGGACTCTTTTTTAATTGATATTTGCAATGACGCAACGAACCTTTACTTAGTAGATTTACTACCTTACATCCAGACTCTTTAATCCATTTAATTGAAACTCCATTGTCAATAAACCCCAAAACCTCAATTGCTTGAATTTTTTTGTTTTTTTCTGCCCATGCACAAACTTGCTTAACGGCCTCCATTTCTCCAGCCGATACTCTTGCTGATGCAATTTCAATTCTATTGACTTTAATCTCTTTAAGAAGCAAACGAGCAATACTCAACTTTTCAAATGCACCAAACGATACGCCCGAAGTTTGTTCTCCGTCGCGTAAGGTCGTATCCATTATTTCGAGTTTGTATTTCATATAATTTATCTCTTATTTTCCCAAGCCTCTATATCCTCTTTTTTGCTTAATAGATAATCAATATCATCAAATCCGTTAAGTAGGCAATCTTTCTTGTAAGGATTGATTTCAAATTTTTCTGAGCATCCTGTTGCATTATTTGTAATAGTCTGATTTGGCAAATCAATGGTAACAGTATTTGAATGATTCTCTTCAATTGAAGAAAAAATCTCTTGTAAAAATTTCTCTGATACAACAACAGGAAGAACACAATTATTTAAAGCATTATTCTTAAAAATATCTGCAAAGAAACTCGAAACAACTGCTCTAAATCCATAACCTGCTACAGCCCATGCTGCGTGTTCTCTACTTGAACCGCTACCAAAATTTTTACCAGCAATTAAGATAGAGCCAGAGTAAGTTGGATTATTTAATACAAAACTATCTATCTTATTTCCCTCTTTATCGTATCTCCAGTCACGAAAAAGATTGTCTCCAAAACCTTCACGTGTAGTTGCTTTTAAGAAACGTGCAGGTATTATTTGATCTGTATCCACATTCTCAATAGGGAGGGGGATACATGTTGATGTTAATTTTTCAAATTTTTCTCTCATAATAGTAACGAGGTTAAATTAAACGAAATCACGAGGATCGGTTATTTTACCAGTAATTGCTGCTACCGCCGCAACAATTGGACTAACAAGCATAGTTCTTGCTCCAGGACCTTGTCTGCCTTCAAAATTTCTGTTAGATGTAGAGACCGAATATTTGCCTGATGGTATTTTATCATCATTCATTGCCAAACATGCTGAGCATCCTGGTTGGCGAAGTTCAAATCCTGCCTCTTCAAGTATTTTGTCAATACCTTCGGCACGAATTGCTTTCTCAACATTCCAAGAACCTGGTACCAACCATGCTGTAACATTATCGGCCTTTTTATGCCCTTTAACTATATTGGCAAATGTTCTAAAATCCTCAATACGACCATTAGTACAACTTCCCAAGAATACATAGTCAATCTCTTTTCCAAGCAACTTTTCGCCTGGTTTGAAGTTCATATACGAAAGAGATTTCTCAAATGATATTTGTCCTGCGGCATCAATTTGGTCAATAGTAGGAATATTTGCATCAATAGCCATACCCATTCCAGGATTGGTTCCATATGTAATCATTGGAGTAATATCCGCAGCATCAAAGCATACCTCTTTGTCAAAAATTGCACCTTCATCAGTTGGTAGTTTTTTCCACTCCTCAACTGCTTTGTCCCATGCTTCACCTTTAGGAGCAAACTCTCTTCCTTTTAGATATTCAAATGTAACTTCATCAGGTGCAATCATACCACCACGAGCACCCATTTCGATACTCATATTACAGAGTGTCATACGTCCATCCATTGAAAGAGAGCGAATAGCACTTCCTGCAAACTCTACAAAATAACCAGTTGCTCCGCCAGTTGTCATTTTAGATATAATATATAATGCAACATCTTTGGCGGTAACACATTTGCCAAGTTTTCCTTCAACGCTGATACGCATTTTCATTGGCTTTGGTTGTAATACACATTGAGAGGCGAGAACCATTTCAACCTCACTTGTGCCAATACCAAAAGCAACCGCTCCCATAGCACCATGTGTTGAAGTGTGGCTATCACCACAAACTATTGTCATACCAGGTTGTGTGTATCCGTTTTCGGGCCCTATAACGTGAATAATTCCGTTCTTAGGGTTTAGTAATCCATAAACAGTCAAACCAAAATCTTTTGCATTTTTCATCAAAGTGTCAACCTGATTACGAGAGATAGGATCAGCAATAGGTTTGTCTTGGTTTAATGTTGGAATGTTATGGTCGGGAGAACAAGTAGTTCTATCTGGACGAAACACCGATAGATTTCTCTCTCTTAATCCTGCAAATGCCTGAGGACTTGTTACCTCATGCAAATAGTGTCGGTCAATATATAATTGATTGGGACCTCCTTCAATCTTTGACACCACATGTGCGTCCCAAATTTTATCAAATAAAGTTTTCTTTTCCATAATTTATTATCTAATAAATTTGTTTATTGCATCAACAAATGCTTCAGCCGAAGCGGCAACAATATCTGTATTAGCACCAAAGCCGTAGTAACTTTCATTGTTATATGATACTGTCATATGAACTTTTCCTGTATCGTCACTACCTTTTGTAATTGCTTGAATCAAGAACTCTTCAACAGTCATATTTCTATGAATAATATTCTTAATTGCATTAATTGCAGCATCAACAGGACCATTACCCGAAGCAGCCGCTTCAAATTTCTCTCCTGCTATTGATAACCCAATGCTTGCAACAGAACGGACATTGATTCCCGATGTAACCTGTAGATAATCTATTGAGATACGAGCCTTTTCTCCACGACTCTTACCAACCAACATTAGAATATCATCATCGTTAATATCTTTTTTACGGTCAGCCAATGCCAAGAATTCAGCATATGATTTATCCAAATCTTCCTGATTAAGTTCAACTCCAAGAACATTTAAACGATGTTTAAGTGCTGCTCTACCACTACGAGCAGTTAATACAATTGAATTTTCATCAATACCAACATCTTTAGGATCTATAATTTCATAGTTTTCTCTATTCTTTAGAACACCATCTTGGTGGATACCAGAAGAGTGAGCAAAAGCATTTCTTCCAACAATTGCCTTATTTGGTTGAACGGGCATATTCATCATGCTTGAAACCATACGGCTTGTTGAGTAAATTTTTTGAGTATTAATATTTGTTTCAATGCCTTTGTTATGGCTCTTAAATGTCATAACAACCTCTTCAAGTGATGTATTACCTGCGCGTTCACCAATACCGTTTATAGTAACTTCTGCTTGTCTTGCACCATTTAAAATACCAGAAACAGTATTTGCTGTTGCCATACCAAGGTCATTATGGCAGTGAGTAGCAATAACAACATTATCTATACCTTTAACATTCTCTTTTAGATATAGAATTTTTTTACCAAAATCTTCTGGTAAACAATATCCTGTAGTATCGGGAATATTAATTACTGTTGCACCAGCTTTTACAACCGCTTCAACAACTCTTGCAAGATATTCGTTATCTGTACGACCAGCATCTTCAGCATAAAATTGAACATCTTCAACATATTTCTTTGCATACTTTACACAGGCAATAGCACGCTCAATAATCTCTTCGCGAGTAGAATTGAATTTATATTTAATGTGATAATCAGATGTTCCAATACCAGTATGAATACGTTTGCGTTTGGCATATTTCAAAGCTTCGGCAGCCGCATCAATATCCTTTTCAACGGCACGTGTTAAAGCACATATAGTAGGCCATGTAACCGCTTTTGATATTTCAACTACCGACTTAAAATCTCCAGGACTTGAAACAGGGAATCCAGCCTCAATAACATCAACACCTAAGGTCTCTAATGCTTTTGCTACTTGAATTTTTTCAACTGTATTTAATTGGCATCCTGGAACTTGTTCTCCGTCTCTTAATGTTGTATCAAAAATAAATAGTCTGTCTGACATAGTTTTTTTTATTA
>JAFQBL010000102.1 GCA_017416695.1 Bacteroidales bacterium
AAATCGGAAGAGGAGTCAGATGAGGATGCTATCATTGATGCCTCATCAACAATAAAAAGAGTTTGTTTATGACGATTCTCCGTCAAAGTAAATCCTGTCATATCAGGGGAGAAACTCTTTTGCCTATATATCTTTTTATGTATTGTATAGGCTGGAGTATTTGCATACAATCCAAACACCTTTGCAGCACGCCCTGTTGGTGCTAACAGCACACTTTTCATTGAATACTGAGAGAGAGTTTTTACTAATGCTCCAACAAGCGAACTCTTTCCTGTTCCTGCATATCCTTTTAACAGAAACACCTCGCGACCTACTGCCCTAAAGACAAAGGTTACAAGTTTTGCTATTACTATTGCTTGATCCTGAGTAGGCGTATATGGCAAGTTTTGCGAAAGGCTCTTTATAAAATTCTCCTTCATCAGTCTATTTTACATATGACAATGCGAAGATAACTATTTTTATTAAGATTATATCTTTGGTTGTGATATTTATTAACATGGATATAAGCAGCAAGACAAAAGGTGAGAAGTTACCCTTGCTATCAATTAAAATCAGATAAACTCTACTATATTTAGTAATGAGACTATATATCTTTTGCATAAAATATTTTTTTAATGAAAACTCTTTAGTAATTTTATGCTAAATTTTAGAGTGATTTATTATGCGTATTATAAGCGGTAAATACGGAAAGAGGAGATTTGATGTTCCCTCTAACATTAAAGCACGACCTACTACTGATTTTGCTCGTGAAAATATATTTAATGTTCTTTCTAATAGTATTGAGTTTGAGGGATTGAAGGCTCTCGACCTCTTTGCTGGCACAGGTGCTGTCAGTTTTGAGTTTGCATCGCGTGGTTGCAGTAGAGTTGTTTCTGTTGAGAACTATCCCGTTCAATTCAAATTTATAAAGAGGGTTGCTGAAACTTTGGGTGCAAATGAAATTGAAGTAATAAGGGGTGATGTTTTTAAATTTATCCCTTCTTGTAGCGAAAAGTTTGATATTGTATTTGCCGATCCACCATACGATATGAAGAATTTCGACACGATTCCATCGTTAATTCTTGAAAGTGATATTCTTAACAATGGAGCAGTGTTTATTATGGAGCATCCAAGAAATTTTGATTTTTCATCGCTTCCCTACTTTTCAGAGCACAGGGTTTATGGCAGTGTGAACTTTTCGATATTCGTAAAGGAGTAACTCTATCTTTATGATTTTATCGTAAATATAGCAGATTTTACCTCATGGGCATTCGCATATTTTTTCAGCAATCTTTCGGTAAAATCGATAGCCTCCTGCAGCCCTTCAATTCCTGAATAGGCATTTATTATTACAAATATTCTTTTTGTGGAAATTGATATTGAAGTGCGAACTTCGTCGCTTGTGGGTGTTCCTATTCCGCCCATTTCATCGCGATAAACTGGCAATCCCTCAATATTGAGTAGTCCACGACCTATCCCTTCAAATTGTTCATCTTTCTCTCCTACTCCAAGAGTAGGGCACCCTACTATTTTATCGTTATCAAATCCCCCTATTGAGTATCCCGTTTCAAGAGAGACAAGGTTTATCAAATCAACAAGAGTTGAAATTTTATAGAGGTCATTACCGTTTATCAACCTTCTCATCAATGCCTCTGCCGATGGTCTATAACGATTAGGGTCCTTTCCCGCTATTTTATAGGCATTGCGTGTTGCTTGTATTGTGGGTATTTGCTTTACATCGGCAACAGTATAACGAGTTCTTATTTTTGCGGTCAATTCATCTATCTCGCTCCATAATTCAGAGTTGTATGGCGAGTTCTCTACATCGGCACATATCACTCCTGCACAATACTCCGTAAAAAGGCTTCTCGCTAATTCTGATATTTTTACTTCTGTTGCCATTGCTCTGTTTACGTTGAAAGGTTTTATTATTACTATCTCTCTTTCTCTACCCTATCAACCTTAACTCCAACTCTCTCTATCCCCTTAATGGGCTCTCCTCTCATCCCTTGTGCTATTGTTATATTATAGTTACCAGAGGAGGGAAATTTAAAGGAGTGTTTATACTCTTCTCGTTGCTGATAGGTTGTTCCCCAGCCATCGCCCTTCCACACTCCATACTCATCGGCAAGTAGCAGTTGAAGAGTGTCTGATGATATTATATTTGACACACTATCCGCTATTGACACCAATAGGTAGAGATTGCTATATGGATAGTTGTTATTATAAGTCAGTTCCACATCAATATTGCACTCTCGGTCTAATGAGTCAATTTGAATGTTATAGTTCAGAATTGAGTCTCTGCTCCAACCATTCTTTGATACACTATTATAGATATGAGTCACAGATGATTGTGTACAAGAATAGCATAGCAACACTATTAGTGCTGCTATGCTTAATATTATTGACTTACTCTTTTGTACCATTCTTTGGTTTGTCTTTTGAATGATAATTATTGGATTTACGATATTTTCCGTTTTTATTGCCTCTCTTCTTTGCCCCTTTATCAAATCGTGTAAGGCTATCTTGTCCAACTACATCTGAGAACTCTTTCCGCTCCTCTTTTTGAGGGGTTGAGTTGTCTAATGCCTGAGGTTTTGTTCCTCGTTTATTCATTGATATAACCTCAAATGCTCGTAATGCAGATATTGTCACCAAGTTTGCAGGAACCTCCTTACTTGTTGAGTAAGTGATTTCTCGTTTGAATATATCGGACTTGAAGTGGTAATAATCACCATCAATTGTTTGCAATACTATCTCACGTGAAGGCATTCGTTTTGTTCCTTCAACATAAGCATCAATCTCATAATTAATACAGCATTTCAATTTTGCACACTGACCTGCCAATTTTTGAGGATTGAGCGATATATCTTGATATCGGGCAGCACTTGTTGAAACTGATATAAAACTTGACATCCATGCTGAGCAGCAGAGTTGTCTTCCACAAGGACCTATTCCTCCTATTCTGCCAGCCTCTTGCCTTGCTCCAATCTGCTTCATCTCTATCCTTACCTTAAAAGCATCTGCCAACACTTTTATAAGTTGACGAAAATCTACCCTATCATCGGCAATGTAGTAGAATATAGCCTTAGCCCCATCTCCCTGATACTCAACATCTCCAATCTTCATATTAAGATTTAAGTCTTCGGCAATTTTTCTTGCTCTGAGCATTGTTGAGTGTTCCAACGATTTTGCCTCCTGCCACTTCTGCAAATCGGTCTCCTTTGCTTTTCGATATACCCGTTTTATCTCTTGATCGGTTTTAAATCCAACCTTCTTCATTTGGCATATTACCAATGGACCTGTTAGAGTTACCTCGCCAATGTCGTGACCAGGATTACTCTCTACAGCAACCATATCACCTTTTGAAAGGTCAAGATTAAGTGAGTTCAGGTAATATCCTTTGCGAGTATTTTTAAATTGTACTTCAACTAAGTTACACTGCTTTGTTCCCACCGCAGGCACATCGCTGAGCCAATCGAATGTCTCCAATTTGTTTCGACCGTACCTTTTATTGCAGACAACAGGAGAATCGTTATCTTTTATACTGTTTTCTTGATTGTTGTCCATTTAAGTAATTACAATAGGTAATAATATTATTGATTACTTCGCATAACTTACTGCACGTGTCTCACGAATTACAGTAATCTTAACTTGTCCTGGATAGGTCATCTCATCTTGTATGCGTTTTGCTATCTCTACCGACAAGTTTTCGGTCTCAACATCGTTTATCTTATCTGCACCAACTACTACACGCAACTCACGACCTGCTTGAATTGCATACGTTTTGGTTACTCCTGGATATGATAGTGCTAATTGTTCTAAATCGTTAAGGCGTTTAATATATGCCTCTACTATCTCTCGTCTTGCTCCTGGTCTTGCTCCCGATATGGCATCACAAACTTGAACAATTGGGGCTAATAGAGATGTCATCTCCACCTCATCGTGGTGTGCTCCCACTGCATTGCATATATCAGGTGTCTCTTTGTATTTTTCAAGGAGTTTCATTCCCAATAGTGCGTGTGGTAGTTCTGGCTCATCATCGGGCACTTTACCTATATCGTGTAACAATCCTGCTCTTTTTGCTTTTTTAGGATTCAAACCTAATTCACTTGCCATAACGGCACAAAGGTTTGCTGTTTCACGAGAGTGTTGCAACAGGTTTTGTCCGTACGATGAACGATATTTCATCTTTCCTACCAATCTAATTAACTCAGGATGCAATCCGTGTATTCCCAAATCTATTGCTGTACGCTTTCCTGTCTCAATGATTTCATCCTCTATTTGTTTGCGTACTTTTGCTACCACCTCCTCAATTCTTGCTGGGTGAATACGTCCATCTGTTACAAGTTGGTGAAGGGCCAAACGTGCAATCTCTCGACGAACTGGATCAAATCCTGACAATACTATTGCCTCAGGAGTATCATCAACAATTATCTCTATTCCTGTTGCTGCTTCTAAGGCACGAATGTTACGTCCTTCACGACCGATGATTCTTCCTTTCATTTCATCTGATTCAATATGGAATACTGTTACTGCATTCTCTATTGTGGTCTCGGTAGCAACTCTTTGTATTGTTTGAATTACTATTCGTTTTGCCTCTTTGTTTGCGGTTAGTTTTGCCTCATCCATAATATCGTTTATGTATGATGCTGCCTGTGTTTTTGCTTCATCTTTAAGAGTTTCAACCAAACGCTCTTTTGCCTCCTCAGCCGACAGTCCAGATAATTTTTCTAATTTTTCTACTTGTGCTTTGTAGATTTTATCAACCTCAACTTTCTTCTTTTCAACTTTTTCTAATTGAGAATCCAAGTTTGCTTTTTGATTCTCCAATTCATTTTTTTTGCGTTGTAGTTCTTGTTGTTGTTGATTAAGTTGTGATTCGCGTTGTTGTGCCTTAGACTCCGCTGATTGAAGTTTTGAGTAACGAGAGTTTATCTGCTGTTCCATCTCAGACTTCATTTGAATACACTTCTCTTTTACTTCCAACATTTGCCCACGTTTATGAGCATCAGCCTCTCTACGTGCCTCTTCTAATATTCTCTTTGTTCTCGAGCGAAGAAGCACTTTTGTTATAAACAGCATCAACACTGCTCCCGCAATCACTCCTACTGCTGTCATTATAATAATACTGCTATCCATATTATATTTTTTAATTGTTAATAAAAAAACGCACCACCCAATGGCAATTTCTTGCCATGGTGTAGTGCGGTATATATATTTTTTTACGTTCCGTTTATTCTTGCGAAGGCAATATTGCCTCTATATCTTCACATATATCTGTTATAGCCTTCATCTCTTGAGTGTGAGTCTCTTTTAAGAACTGAAGGTGAAGCGACATATAAAAGGCCGCTTGTGCCAATATATCCGACTCCTCCATATCGGGAGAACGGCGAGCATACTCTTCTATCTTTTTGCTTAATTGCTCAGCCGCTCTACGATACATCTCCTCGTTTTTTCGAGGAACGCTCATAGAGAATCGTTTTCCTGCAACAGTTATTGTTATACGTAATTTATCTTCCATAGCATCCAAGAACTATTGATTAAGTAATGAGATGCATTTGTCTATTTCCCGCACTAACCTACTTACCCTTAATCTGGCACTCTTTATGTCACCCTCTTCGGCAACAAATCCTCGAGCTGCGATTAGTCTCTGTTGTTCGGATTTTATGTCATTTAGTTGTGATTTTGACTCTGCCAACTCTCTTTTCAGTGATTCAACTTCACCTCTCAAAGTTTCCAATTCAGTTTCAGCAACAGCCTTGTCTTCAACGGCTTGAAGGTAACTCTCCCTTAATAGTCTTACGCTATTTTGTAATCTTTTAATAATATTAGCCGTCTTATCTTCTGACATAATTTTTCCGAATAACTATACAAATATAGTGTATTAATCGTAACTTCCAAAATTTAAAACTAAAATTTTAACTTACGATTTTTATTATTGTTATTTATCTCTACCTTTTTCTAAGAATTTAATAAATTTATCTACGTCCTCGTTATATCCATATGGCGAAGCAAGGGGTTTCCCTTTTGGAGAGAGGAGTAAATAATATGGTTGTGCATTTGCTCCAAATTTATATCGTTGCAAATAACTCCACTTATCTCCATATGTTTTTAAAGTTACTTTTTTTCCGTATTCCTCAACCTCTATAGGTGTTGAAAGAGGTGTTTTGTCATCAACATGCAAGGTTACCATTACATACTCTTTTTCCAATATATCTTTTACCTTATCATCTGCTAATACAGCCGCCTCCATCTTACGACAATTTACGCATCCGTATCCTGTAAAATCAACAAACATTGGTTTGTTTTGTTCTTTTGCATATGCTTTTGCTTGATCATAATCATCAAATACCACTCCTTCTGCTTGGGCATTAAGATTGAATGTTTGGGTACTCATAGGTGGAGCGAATGCCGATATTGCTTTTAATGGAGCGCCCCATAATCCTGGCAACATATATATTGAGAATGCCAAAGGTATTATAGCAAGAAACAGACGTGTAACCGAAAGATATTTAGGTTTACTATCATGTTTAAATTGAATTGCACCCAATAGATACAATCCCAATAAGAAGAATATTACTATCCATAGAGTCAAGAATGTTTCGCGAGGTAGAATATTCCAACCATATGCTAAATCGGCAACTGATAAAAATTTTAGTGCTAATGCCAACTCAATGAATGCCAATACCACCTTTACATTATTAAGCCAACCGCCCGATTTAGGTAACGATTTTATAATTGTTGGGAATATTGCAAACAATACAAAGGGTATTGCTAAGGCTATTGCAAATCCCAACATTCCAAGAATAGGACTTAATGTGATACCTGATGATGCTGCCTCTACAAGGAGAGTACCAATTATTGGTCCTGTGCATGAGAATGATACCAATGCAAGAGTAAATGCCATTAGCAAAATACTTACAAACCCTGTTGTTGTATCGGCTTTTGCATCAAGTTTTGTTGTCCATGATGCTGGCAACGTTAACTCAAACGCTCCAAAGAACGATGCTGCAAACAGAACCAGCAACAAGAAGAAGAATATATTAAACCATGCGTTTGTTGAGAGATCATTCAATGCACTTGCTCCAAATATGGTTGTTATCAACAACCCTAACATCAAATATATTATAACTATGGCAAAACCATACATTACTGCACTCTTTATTGCCTTTTTGCGATTACCGCTATGCTTTAAAAAGAAACTTACAGTCATTGGTATCATAGGCCATACACATGGAGTTAAAAGTGCTAACAGTCCGCCAATAAATCCTGCTATAAAGATATAGAGTAACGATCTGTCTTTTTGCTCTTCGCTCTCCATCTCTCTTAGTTCATCTACAACAGGAGTCCACGAGAAAGAAGATGCAACTGATACAGGGAATGAGACACTCTCAACTACCCCACCTTGCAATGAAGTAAAATTAAACTCTTCAGTAGTTGGTGTCAGACATGTTAGATTGTTGCAACCCATATATCTTATTGCTCCCTCTATTTTATAATCAGGAGACAATATTTTTAATCTTTGTACAAATGTTACCTCTTTCTCAAAAAAGTTGAGTACCATTGAAAAGAGTTCAACATACTCTTCTACACTCTTTTTGTCCGATATTAACTCTCCTGAAGGTTCAACCCCTTCGAGGGTTGTATATGTTACCTCTGTTGCTAATGGACCACCATCTGGTAACTCATTTGAATAGAGATGCCACCCCTCCTCTATTGTTGCTTTAAAATGGAGTTCTAAAGTACTCTCATCAACCTTTTGCTCTGTTATATTCCACTTTACTGGTTCTAATATTTGTGCCGACAGAGGCAATGTTATGAGCAAAAAAAGTAAAATTATCTTTGTCTTCATAAGTATCTTGTTTTATTGTTTTTTGCGAAGATAATAATTTTACCATTATTTTGTTAATTGATTTGTATATTTTAACTAAAAAATAGTTTTTAGTTATTAGTCCAATTAGACACATTAGACTAATTAGGCTAATTAGCGTTGTTAATATTAACAGTATAAAGCAACAGCAAGTTGCTCAAATGAGCAACCTGCCGTATATTTTATATTACTTTCTATCAACTACCCCTAAGGGAGAACAAAGATGACAACTAAAAACTAATAACCGAAATTAAACGTGGCGTTTAATTTCTACTCGCACACTGCACGGATACTTTGTCCATAAAAACGGCCATCATCAATTATACCATTAGAAGAACTGGCAGGGGAGTACAACATATATGCTTGAGCAGAATCATCTGCACTTAAAGATGATGACCACAAATTTAATGTCGTCTTACCGTCAATAAAGTCTGCACCAGAACAATACCCTGCATAAGGAACAAATATCGAGTTCCCATTCTTATTACTTTTTACAATACATCCATCTACTCCGTTTAGCGAAGTTTTATACCACTCACATTCATTCCTCAGTTCTTCAATCTCCTTGATTGTTGGTGTTCGCCAACCTTTTCCCCAATTTACATAGGCTGCATCATCTGATAGTTCAAGAGTAGTCTTATTATCTACTATTCCTGATGCTGTAGCAAAACAGTATTTGGTTAGTTTATTTACTGAACGATATTTATAGGTTCCCCAATTATATTCTGTTTTTGGAGATGTTTCACCCCACGCAAAGTAATCACCGTAATCTTCTGGAGTGGTTGCTCCTACATTGCAGGTTGCCCATTTTACACTCAATCCCAAATCAACATATTCATGTCCGTTTAATAGGCCATTCTTTTTAAAGTTTGCTTTATATTGGGTTGACACCATTGCTGTTACGGTATAGGGATTTTCTTTTGAAACCTCTTTTCCATTAACTGTCCAATTAACAAACTGGTATCCTGCTTCAGGTGTGGCTTCAAGTGTTACATCTGCTTCAAACGCTACATTATCATCTGATACAGTGGCTTTACCACCCTCTGTTGTGGTCACTGATATTTGACAATATAGAGCATTTGTGTTTTCTTCTCCGCATACTGCTCGTATTGATTGTCCGCATCTGCGAACTCCTTCATTCATTTTTGTTTGTGCTGATTGTAGATAAACGTATGATGCCATACGGCTATTGGTGGCAATGAGTTTGTTTGACCAATAATTTCCAGAGACTCCTGCTTCAAGCAGATTTTCATTTGAAGAGTATCCTGCGGCTGGTAAAAAGATTGATTTCCCGTTTATCTTACTTGTTACCTTATATCCGTTTACTCCGTTTTTAGTTGTCCACTCCCATGTACACTTTACTCTTAACTCTTCCAACTCTGTCTCGGTGGGTATTCGCCAGTCTCCTCCCCAACTTGCTCGTGCTGCATCATCTGATAGTTCAATGCTCTCTTTATTATCAACCTGACCATATTCTGAACCTAAACAGTATTTAATCATTACATCTCCTGTTCCATTACACCATTTATAGTTACTCCATTCGTAGGTTGTTTTGCTTAAGGTCTCGCCCCACGCAAAGTAATCTCCGTAACCTTCGGGTTTGGTTGCTCCTATGTTACAAGTTGCCCATTTTACACTCAGTCCCAAATCAACATATTCGTGACCGTTATACGGATTTTCAGGCAACAAACCTGAGTCATCGTCATCGTTATTATTACAACCTGTTATTATTGGCAATATAAATAACACCGCCAATATTAGCAAAAGATATTTAAACTTTTTCATGTATTTGATAATTTTTAATTTATTTCATTTTTAGACTACTCGCACACCGCACGAACAGGTTGTCCATAATAGCGTTTAAGAGAACCCACATAAGTCGTGTTAGATTGAAAACCATTATAGTAAGCATAGCAACTATTTGTTATACTTAGAGTACTTGAGAAATAAGCACCCTCTTCTTCCAATACAATCCTATTGATATAGTAAAAGCCTGTAACTGGGAGGAATATAGAATTACCATTTATTTTACTTTTTACTTGAAATCCCTTTTCTCCATTTTTAGTTGACCAATACCACAAACACTCTGTTTGCAACTCATCAAGTTCGGCTTTTGTGGGTGTTCGCCAACCTTTTCCCCAATTTACATAGGCTGCGTCATCAGATAGTTCAAGAGTGGTTTTATTATCTACTGTACCATATTTCGAGTCAGTACAATATTTTGTCAATAATCCTTCTTCTCCATTACCAAACTTATAGTTACTCCATTCGTATGTTGTTTTAGATACGGTTTCACCCCACGCAAAGTAATCGCCAGACTCTTCTGGAGTGGTTGCTCCCACGTTGCAAGTTGCCCATTTTACACTTAAACCTAAATCAACATATTCATGTCCGTTTAATAGGCCATTCTTTTTAAAGTTTGCTTTATATTGGGTTGGCACCATTGCTGTTACGGTATAGGGATTTGCTTTTGAAACCTCTTTATCATTAACAGTCCAATTAACAAAGTGATATCCATCATCGGGTATGGCTGTAAGTGTTACCTCTGCTTCAAATACTGCATTATCATCTGACACAGTGGCTTTTCCGCCCTCTGTTGAGGTTACCGATATTTGAGCACTTGTGGCATTAGGATTTGACTCCCCACATACTGCTCGTATTGATTGTCCGCATCGGCGAACGCCCTCATTCATTTTTGTTTGTGCTGATTGTAGATAAACGTATGATGCCATACGGCTATTGGTGGCAACGAGTTTGTTTGACCAATAATTTCCTGAGACTCCCACCTCAAGCAGATTTTCATCTGAAGAGTATCCTGCGGCTGGTAAAAAGATTGAGTTCCCGTTTATCTTACTTGTTACCTTATATCCGTTTACTCCGTTTTTAGTTGTCCACTCCCATGTACACTTTACTCTTAACTCTTCCAACTCTGTTTCGG
>JAFQBL010000103.1 GCA_017416695.1 Bacteroidales bacterium
AAATCCAAACTCGTTGTCACTCTCATCAAACAGCACTACTGGCAATGAGTCGTATCTTGAGTACTCTTTAAGTGTTGCCTTACTTAACGCTCCGCCTTTAGTATTAAACTCTAAATCGAGTAAGTTGTTTGAGAGAGATATTTTTTCTGATTCTCCCTGCGATGCTTGAGAGAATACTCCATATTGAGATTTTATTTTTGTTTCTAACCCAACAGAATCTAAGACCTCTGTTATAGGCTCCTGCTTTGCATCAAGCATTTTTTGCAACTCAATTGCTTGAACTGTGGCTATTGAATCGTTATATCGTGCTTGAGCAAGTTCTTCTTGGGTTGGTTGGTTTAACCACGAATATCCAAAAAGTAATGCTGCTATAAGAAGAAATCCTATAATCGTGTTTTTATCCATATTTCTTGTTTATTTTTCGCTTTTTATCGTTTACTATTTTCTATTGCTGCTTTTATGAAACTTACAAATAATGGATTAGGATTCAATACTGTACTATTGTACTCAGGATGATATTGTGTTCCAACATACCATTTTAGAGAAGGTATCTCAACTACCTCTACCAATCCTGTTTCGGGATTCTCTCCTACACACATCATTCCTGCTTTTTCAAATGCCTCGCGATATGCGTTGTTAAACTCAAATCTGTGGCGATGACGCTCTTTTATATCAAGAACTCCGTATGCTTCAGCCACTTTTGAACCCTCTTTTAATTTACAATCGTACTCTCCCAAACGCATTGTTCCTCCTATGTTAAGAGCATTTTTTTGCTCCTCCATAAGGTCTATCACATTATATTTTGTTGTTATCTCCAACTCTGTTGAATTTGCATTTTTATAACCTAATACGTTACGAGCAAACTCAATAACCATACATTGCATTCCTAAGCATAATCCTAATGTTGGAATATCGTTTTCACGTGCATATTTTAGAGCGATGAATTTACCTTCTACACCTCTTTGTCCAAATCCTGGTGCAACAATTACTCCATCCAAATCTTTTAACTGCTCTGCAACATTTGCCTCTGTAATATTTGCTGCTTGTATCATTTGCAAATCAACTTTTCTGTCGTTGTATGCTGCAGATTGAGTTAATGCTTCTGTTATTGATTTGTAGGCATCTTGTAACTCTACATATTTTCCTACGATACCTATTTTTACTGACTCTGTTGCACTCTTGAATCTGTTTACAAAGTTTGTCCAGCCTGTTAAATCTGATGGATTGTTTGAGTAATCAACTTCAGTTTTCTTAAGAATAATCTCATCTAATTTTTGTTCTTGCATTTTTAGAGGTACTTCATATATTGAAGGTACATCTATTGATTGAACTACTGCCTCAGGTGATACGTTGCAGAATAGTGCTACTTTACGGCGTAATTCATCATCTAAATTATGCTCTGTACGCAATACCAATACATCGGGCTGAATTCCCAACTCTTGTAGTTTTTGCACACTATGTTGAGTAGGTTTTGTCTTTAACTCTTTTGCTGCAGAGATAAAAGGAACGTATGTCAAGTGGATACATAGGCAGTTTTTACCCAACTCCCAACGCAACTGACGCACAGCCTCAAGGTATGGCAATGACTCCATATCTCCTACTGTTCCACCAATCTCGCTGATTACAAAATCGTAACCCTCTTTCTTTCCAAAATGTTTTACATTACGTTTAATTTCATCGGTGATATGAGGTATTACTTGTACGGTTTTCCCCATATAGTCACCTCTTCTCTCTTTATCCAATACTGTTTGGTAAATTCTTCCTGATGTGATTGTATTTCCTCGTGTAGTTTTTATGTTTGTAAAACGCTCGTAGTGTCCTAAGTCAAGGTCTGCTTCACGACCATCAATTGTTACATAACATTCGCCATGCTCATATGGGTTTAGCGTTCCTGGATCTATATTGATATATGGATCGAATTTTTGTACTGTTACTTTATAACCTCTTGATAGCAAAAGTTTTGCTACTGATGCTGAAATTATACCTTTTCCTAATGATGATACAACTCCGCCTGTTACGAAAATATACTTTGTTTCCATCGTAAATATATATTACACTTGTTTTTATTCTAAACCGCAAAGTTAAGAAAAAAATCACATTAATGATATATTATTTTATTTAAAGATATTGTTTTTTTTCATTTAATTTTTTTTTGACATAATATTGCAATTATTTAATAATAATAAACTAATTTTGTAATAATTTATGCGAATTAGCCACCGCTCTTTACATACGTTTACATTGTGGTATTTGGGTGAGATTAAAGAGGCTACTTGAATTGTTTAAACAAAATATTCTTCTCTTTTCTAATTATCGCATACAACTAAGTTGAATTTTAATTATACAATTTATTAATATGAAAAAATTTACATTTACTTTAATTTGCTTTATATGCCTGTTTTTTACAGCAAGAGCGAGTCAACAATCTACACCTGCCGATAGCGTATTGGCAGCAACTCCAATGCTAATTAACGACTCTATTGGAGCGGAGATTAAAGCAGAGGTTATTGATTCATTGAAAACAACAATTGAAGAGGGCATTATGCTTATAGCCGACTCTATTGGTTTACCTGTTCAAGAGGAGGTGATTGTTGATAGTGCAACTATTGCTAAAGAGAATTTAAAATCAGAAGTTATCTCTTATTTGGAAAAACTTGCGATATTCAAAGGTGATTCTACTGTAAACGACTCAATTAAATCAATAATATATACTTCTATTACAGAGTATATTATGGACGTTAAAGATAGTTCAGAGAACCCAGTTAGCCCAGTTAATCCAAATTTCTTATCGTTGGTTTTCAACGAGAAGGATATTAACACTAACGTAGATGTTCCTGCATACAATCTCTCTTCAGAAAATCAATCTTTAACTTTAGATGAATCGTTTGCCAATGAGTTAGAAAAGAGCAATAGCGAAAAAGTTTTAGAGGAGGCAAAAAACAGTGTTGTTAGCAAAAACCCAGCAGATGTTGAGTACACTAACGAGACTATGCCAAAGGCTCCAAAAAATGAAAAGATGAAGAAAAAGAATCAAAAAGAGTTTGTTGCTATTGAGAAATTAGATGTTCCATCTACTTCAGTTACAACTGACGCTCCTCCAACTCCTAAACTTTGGAAACATAGTTTTACAAGTTCAATTCAAGTTTCACAGGCCTATATCTCTAAAAACTGGTATCAAGGTGGAGAGAGCAACTTTAACTTGATTAGCGACCAATTATACAATGTTGAGTACGATCACAATAATATTCTCTTTACTACATCTGCTCAATGGAAAGTTGGTATAAGCACTACTCCTTCAGATCAGTATCACAAAATAAGTATCAATGATGACCTTTTCCAGATTAACTCTAAATTGGGTATTAAGGCGGTTAAAGATTGGTACTATACAGTGTCTCTATTATTTAAGACTCAATTATTTGACAGTTATCCTTCAAATAGCGAAGATAAAAATTCATCATTCTTCTCTCCTGGTGAGTTCAATATTGGAGTCGGTATGAGTTATAACAAAAAAATTGCCGAAAGAAAATTTGAGACATCAGTAATGCTTGCGCCTCTTTCATATAACTTGAAATTCTCTTTAGATGAAGAGTTAGCATACAGAAAGGCTGGTATTAAAGAGGGTAGATTTGACAATCAAGTCGGTTCTTCTCTTGAAGGAACATTTAAATGGGAGTTCTATCCTAACCTAACCTGGACATCAAGAGTATTCTACTTTACCGATTACAAATCGGTTTTGGCAGATATTGAGACAGGATTGAACTTTGTATTCAACAGATTCTTCTCAACAAAGATTTACTTGCATGCAAGATATGATGATAGCGTTCCAAGAAACGAACACAATAATCACTTGCAATTTAAAGAGATGTTGAGTTTTGGATTTAACTATAAATTCAAATAATTGCTATGAGAGTTGATGGAGGGAAATCGTTAAAGTGTAAAACTATTTTAGTTTTATTTATAATGTTTTTAACTCCAATATTTGCTATTGCTAAAGATAATAAGGTATGGAATAGCATAGACTCTCTTAATATTGAGAGTGCATACTCTCAGTTTACTGCTACAGATATTAACTCCATTGTGGGAATATGGGAATCCCACAATGGAGTTCTTTTTATGATTAAAGAGTGTAACTCTTGCGATAGTATCGCAGATTATCAAATGGTTATGCTTAAGGACAGAGTAACACTCTCAACCTTGCTTACAAAAATTCCATGTGGCAAAGTTATTGCTTTGCTAAACAAAACTGCAGATAAAAACATTTTTAGTTGCGAAGTAAAGGATAGGGGCATTATCCCCTCTTTTGACATATTTCATCTTTCTTTAAGAGGGAGCAAACTTGTTTATACAGGGAGTTCTTCAATAAAGAGAAAATTGTTTGCCGTTAAACTATACCCTACTTCTGATCAAAAACCACAAAAGACAAAACCTTCTTCTCCTATTAGAGAAAAAATTGAGAGGGAGAATTCTAAATAGAGACATCGATGAACATAAATAGTCTTAAATCTTTACTCTTATCTCTTATATCTGATATAAGATTTGCTTTAATATCTCTTCTTCTGTCTATAATTTTTATAGCAACCGCTACTTTTGTTGAAAAGTTTTATGGTACAGAGATTGCTCTAAACTTTTTTTATTATAACGTTGCTCTCTATCTCTTATTTACCATCTCGGCTATTAGTTTTATTGCTTTTGCTATAAAGTTTAAACTTGCTCAAAGAGGCAGATATGGTGCTATTGTTTTACACTTTGCGTTTATTATAATTATTATAGGAGCAATAACTACTCATTATACAGGCAAAGAGGGCAATATACATTTAAGAGAAGGTGATGTTGCCTCATATTTCACTTCTAAAGATGGAGATAAAATCAATCTGCCTTTTTCTATAAAATTAAATAGATTTGAGGTTGAATATTACGAAGGCAATGAATTTCCGCTGGCATATAAGAGTTTTGTAACCATTGACAAAAAGGAGTGTAGTTACGATGCTATAATATCTGTTAATAAGATTCTCAGAGAGAAGGGTTATAGAATATACCAATTGTCGTACGATGAGGATATGAAAGGCTCTACCCTACTTGTCAATAGAGACTTTGAGGGTACTCTAATCACATACATTGGATATGGATTATTGCTGGTAGGTTTTTTACTATCTTTGTTTGGCAAGAGTGGCAGGATTAAAGATATCCTTGCTTCTATTTCATCAAAAGGTGGTAAAGCATCAATTATTGTAATTCTTTTACTATCAAGCATACATGCAAACGCTAATGAGTTGGTTATTGAGGAACAGAATCTTATTCCGTACGAAGATGCAAAAAAGTGGGAGAATGTTATTGTTTTAAGTAACAATGGTATTTTAGAGCCTTTGGAGTGCCATGCCAGAACTATCCTTAGAAAGATTACCCACTCTAATGGTAATGATAATGATATGTGGGGTGCGAGGTTGTATATGAGTTTTATCTCTAACCCAGAAGTTTGGTGCAATACTCCCATTATATATTGTTCTGATAAAAATATTGTTAAACTTTTTAGCAATGATGAGGGTAAATATATTTCATTCAACTCTCTGTTTGACAGCGAAGGAAGATACAAACTAAACTCTTTAGGCAACAATAAAGTAAATAGTAAAGAGTTATTAAAACTCGATGAGAAGGCTCGTATATTTTCTGCTCTTTTAAATTGTTCACTTTTAAAGATTTTCCCAACGGATGAGGGCAAATGGGTTTCTCCAAACGAAAATAATTTTAAAGGCAACGATTCATTGTTTGTAGCAACTGCTATTAACAGTTACATCTCTGGAAATATTAAAGATAGTAACGAGATTATTGACCATATAGCAACTTTTCAGGAGATAAAATATAAGGGAGACCTCCCATCATCTACAAAACGAAAACTATCTATTATATATAGTAAAGTTCCCATATTTAAGATTGTTGCGTTTGGGTATATAATATTGGGGGCATTGTTGCTTTTTATGGCAATTAAATACTCTTCTACCTCAACCTTTATGCAACAGATAAAAATGGGGGCTACGGCTGGTGCTATATTTGCAATATTCTTGTTACACACTTCAGGTATTATTCTTAGATGGTATGTTTCAAGCCAACCCCCATGGAGCAACACATATGAAACTATGCTATATATTGCATGGTGTATTGCATTAGGAGGATTGCTGTTTATGAAAAGAACATCCATTATATTGGCTCTATCTGCGGTTATGGCTGCGGTTACTCTTTTAATATCGTCTCTTAATTGGTTAGACCCTGTTATAACTCCCCTTATGCCTGTGCTTAACTCTCCTTGGCTGATTCTGCACGTTACAGTTATTACTGCAAGTTATGGATTCTTTGCCATTTGTGCCGTTATAGGCTTGTACTCTCTTATTGTTTCATTTAAAAGAGATTCTGATAAGATTATTAAAGAGCTCTCCTCTATCAACGAGTTTTTTATGTACATCGGTTTGATTTTAGTTACAGTAGGTACATTCTTGGGTGCTATTTGGGCAAACCTATCATGGGGAAGATATTGGGGATGGGATGCAAAAGAGAGTTGGGCTTTAATTACTATTTTTGTTTATGCAATTGTTACTCACACAAGACTCGTTCCTAAATTGAAAAACGACATAATTTTTTCAGGACTCTCAATATTTGCCACACTCTCTGTTTTAATGACATACTTTGGAGTAAACTACTATTTAAGCGGACTACACTCTTATGGTAATAATAGTAATATTCCATCTGTTGATATTATCATTTATGCTTATTTAGCAATAGTATTAATCTCTGTTTTTGCATTTTTAAAAAATAGACAAAGAAACAGATGTAGAACACAATTAAAACCATAGTGAAGTAACATCTTACAAATTATATATCTTTACAAACAAGGATTACAAGAATTGATACTTTAAACCAAATGAGAGCCTTAAATAATCTTTTGGGCGGAGATAACTATTTCCTAATCTACATATCAATAATATGTCACAAGTACTCAATTCATAAAAAAGAGATATTGCATTTGATGAAACATTTTGCCCTTTACCTGCATTAAACGTTATACGTTGTCCACAAAAAAGATGAAAACGCATTTTACTTGGCAGATGATAATACCCTGCTTCATATTTCGAAGGTTGACGAAGCCAAAATTCGTTATCAAATAATACATTAAGATATGCCCCAACACTGAAGGGCTCTACTGAAAATCTTTTAGCAAGTTGTATACTCCATGGAATATAATTCTGTTTTAATGTAAACGTTGCTTTTGCTTTATAGGTTGAATATTTAGGAATAAATCCAAAAAACATATCCGTTTCACCCTGATTATGTTTCCCATATGCCCATCCTGTTCCAAAAGAGAGTAATCCCATTCCTCCTCCATACTGAATTTTAGCATATGAAGGTATTAGTTTTAGAGCCGTATTACACTTATTTCTTTCAGTAGCAAGAGTATTTGGAGTAAGAAACATTAATAAAATTGCAACTATATTAAAATTCAATAATCTCTTTCTCATATCCATCGGGAGTTACTGTAAAAAGATAATATCCTCGTTTATTTATACAGGTACACTCATAATATATTATGCCATCATTAAATATATCTCGCTCCGTAAAATGATGTCCGTGTCCATTCAGGCAAAACATTAAATTAGGAAAACGTTTTATATAATCATGAAATACTTTTGACAAATTATCCATTAATTGTTCTGATCGTGGGGGTGCGTGCATCGCTACTATTGTTCTTTTATTCTCCAGATTATTTATGGCTAATAATTTTTCAATAAACAAGAAATTTGGAACGTTTTTAGAATTGTCAAATTCCAACGCATTAGTATTTAACATTACAAACTGAATATCTCCGGCGGTAAAAGAATAATCTAATTGTCCAAATATTTCAAGAAAAATATCTTCTCCATTACCTATACAATCATGATTTCCAATAACCGAAACATATGGTACTTTTAACTTCTGTAATATGTTACGTTGTAATATAAATTCAGAAGTTGCACCATAATCTGTTAAATCTCCAAGATGCAAAACGAAATCTAAATCAGAGCGACCATTCAAATGCTCTACAAAATCTTCTAATTGATTATACCACCCTTGACTATCACTAATAACAGCGAACTTTATTTGTTTATTACTTATGCATCGATTTTCTATCAACTCAATATTTTTTGCATTTATATGCAATTCTCCGTCAATCTTACCCGAATATGGGTGAGGTTCAAACATTTCGCAACCAGAAAAAATGATTATTATAATGAATATAAAAATTTTGCACCCAATGAATATGTTTTTCATGGGTGCAAATTTATATTTTTTAGACTCTATAAAATTATCTTTAAGTTCTTATTAATGTTCTGCTTTTACTTTCCACATATTATATTAAGGTTTGATAATCGAGCCATAAATTCATCGCGATTTGTTTCTGATATTGGAATATAATTTTTCCCAAATACTATTCTTCCTCGCTCAACTAAATCAACATTATTAAGATTGACTATATATGAGCGATGAACCCGCATAAAATTGTTTTTAGATAGCATTTCTTCAAGCGATTTCATACTCATTAGAGATACAACAGAAGGCTGTCCTCCATTCAAATGTATTTTTACATAATCTTTTAGTCCTTCAATATACAGCACCTCTTTTAAATTTATCTTCTTTAATTTTGATTCTGATTTTACAAATATTGTTTCAATATTTTTTTCAGAACTTGTACACTCATATTGCGACAATATTTTTGTTGCTGCACACAAAAATTGACAATATGATATTGGTTTTAAAAGATAATCAAGTGCATTTTTTCTATAACTTTCAACTGCATATTGGGAGTATGCAGTAGTAAATATAACTCGTATATCTTTGGGTAATTGTTCACACAAATCCATTCCATTCATCTCAGACATCTCTATGTCCAAGAACAATAAATCAACTTGCATGGTCTTAATCTCTTCTAATGCCTTTATTGCACTTGTTGAAGAACCAGCCAATTCCAAAAAAGGAGTTTGTTTCACATATCCTTCTATTAATTGAACAGCCAAAGGTTCATCATCAATTACATAACATTTTACTAACATAAAAATTTCTCCTCTCTTTTAATAGGGATTACTAATTTTGCAATGTATTTTTTATCATCATGATTCATCGTAAGCGTATATTCTGACGGATATATAATATCTAATCGTTTTTGTAAATACTCTATACCTTCGCCAGATTTTTTACGAGAAAGAACTTTGTCTCCAAAATAACTATTTTCCACCTCACATATGATTGTTTTCCCATCTTCTATTACAATATTAATGTAAACAAAAGACTTTCGTGATGGAATAACTCCATGTTTAAAAGCATTTTCTACCAATACAATAAATAATAGTGGCGGAATACAAAAACTCTCGGTCTTTGAAGGCAGAGATATTTTCAAGTCTAAGTTCTCATTTGTTCTCAATTTCATTAACTCTATATAATCTTTAAGCAATGCCATAGACTCACTTAATGGTACACAATGAAAGGTTTTATATTCTACCATAACCTTTCGCATCATATTGCTTAGGCGCACAATTGCTTCTTTTGACATTTCTGGCGATATGTCTATTAAAGCATATATACTATTAAGTGTGTTAAACAGGAAATGGGGTGAGAATTGTTTACGCAAATTTTTAAGTTCTGCCTCTGCATAACTCTGCTTCAACTCATCTATCTTTTTCCTCTGCGCTCTAATCTCTGTAATTGTTCGAATCCCTATTGTAAGACCAACCGCAAATATCATAGGCAACACCTTAGAGATTAAGAACATAATATTAATAGGAGGTTTTTTATGGTCAAATGGTGGCAATCCTTTGTGTTTATCTATAAAATCTGAAGAAGGTTGTGGTGGAGGAAATCCAGACCAAACCTCACCTCCTTCAATTTGCTTGTGCATGTGATGGTGTTCTCTTGCCTTTTCTTCTACAAAGAACATAAATACTGACAAAAGAGTTACCAATAGTGTATTTATTAATATAAATTTAAATATTTTTTTGTTAGCATATAAAAGACAACGAGGAACAAAAAATATGTAGTTTAATAAAAATAATATACATATAGACCAACAAAGGCTCAACATCTCTATTTCATGTTTTATCTCAAGTTCGTTATAATACAACAACATAAGAGGAGATACAAACAGAAGTATCAACAATAGAATTTCTATTAGTACTGGTTTTGAAATATGTATATGTTTACCAATTTTATTTATTAATGTTTTCATGATTATATTTAAACATATAGCATCTTAACATATTGTATATTAAGCACTAAACTTAGTTGCAAATATAATATATTTTTTAACAAATAATACAATTATCAAAAAAATAAATTTGCTAACTATCAAATTATTACCTATCTTTGAAGTAAACTTCGAAGATAATTTGCTCTAACAGTAAAATAGATCAGAACAAGTTCTGTATATATTGCTCGTTTATACCTATCTTTGAAGTAATATAAATAAGAATTTTTAGTGATGAAAAGGTCTCTTTCTGTTATATGTTTATTTATTGCAACCTTGTTCTGGATTGCAATAACAGTTATACCCCATCATCACCATAATGGAGTTCTTATATTTATTTCTGACTCCTCACATAGTGATTGTCATCACTCTCCTTGCAATGATTCAGACAATGATAAATGTTGTAATAATAATAACTGCGAGGAGTGTCCTTTTTCTGAGAATAGTGATTCCATTATTAAAAAAGCGTATGACGATTCTAACTCAGAGGTAAAGTTTTCCCAAATTGATTTTTTTGATATTTATAACTATAAATATGATTTTATCTCCCAGCAGAGCATAAGATTATATTATACTGATGATATTTTTAATATATCACCCCATACTCAATGCTCTTTACTAAGGGCTCCTCCTATGGCATAACTATGTCTGTTTATTCATAAATTCACAATTAATTTCCTTTTATTTTAATAACATCGCATATCACTTTATAGGTGATACTTAATTATTTATAAAATTATGAAAAGATTTTATATTGTTATTGTTGCATTGGCAACTATATTCTTTTATGGTTGTAATGGAGAGAAAGAGAATCACTCTCATCATAGCGAAGATATACACAACCATATTCATGAAAATGAGGAGAGTCATAACCATGATAATGAGAGCGAAGATGCTCATAATCACAACCACGCTCATGCCAATGAACATAATCATTCGCACGCAGATATTCATGAGGATAAAGATGTTGTGGTATTTACTCACCAACAATCTGAAAATGCAAATCTTAAAGTAAAAAAGATTGAGTATGCTCCTTTTGCTAACGTCATAAAATGTAGTGGAGATATTATATCTTCACCTGCAGATGCAGTATATATTGTTGCCCCTACAAGTGGAATTATTACTTTTGGTAATCCATTTCCTGTTGATGGAAGTGTTGTTAACAAGGGCGACAAACTTTTCAAGGTCTCTTCTTCGAACCTTCAGGATGGAGATGTTGCATACCGAACCAAAATTGCATACGAAAAGGCAAAAAGGGATTATGAACGTGCCGAAGAACTTGTTAAAGACAAAATTGTAAGCGAAAAGGAGTTCTCAGACATTAAGGTTGAGTACGAAAATGCCAAGTCTGCATACGAGGCTGTAAATGGCTGTGATGGTAATGGCTCGGCTATTATTGCTCCTACTGAGGGATATATATCTCAGATTATGGTCAATAATGGTGATTATGTTTCTGTTGGCCAAAAAATTGCCATGATTAGCAAAAACAAAAAACTTCTTTTGAGAGCAAATATTGAACATGAAGACTTTGCTCATCTTCCTAAAATAAAGAGTGCAAATTTCAGAATTCCTATGATTGACTTTTTATATAAGTTGGAGGAGATGAATGGTAAAGTTTTATCGTATGGTAAATATATCACCCACGGAGAAAATTTTATTCCTGTTACTTTTGAGTTTTACAACAATCACAATTTAATTCCTGGCACTTATGCCGACATATACATATTAACCACCACAGAAAAAGATGTTTTGGCTGTTCCTGATGATGCAATCTGCGAGGAGCAAGGTTTATATTATCTGTTTGTTGCTCTTGATTGTGAGCATTTCCGCAAAACAGAGGTTTCAATTGGAGAGAGCAACGGAGATATGGTGCAAATTCTTAAAGGGTTGAATAGTGGAGATTTGGTTGTTACAGATGGTGTTCATCAACTAAAAGCCGCTTCCCGAAAAAGTGTTATCCCCGAAGGGCACTCACATAGTCATTAATGATTTTTTTCATTAGTTTATTGAAAATTTAATTGGATAAAAAGGTTTTCACTATGCTTAATAAGATTATAAAATTTTCTTTAGATAACAGATTGGTGGTTATTATGGCAGCAGCATTACTCCTTATGTGCGGTATATATACTGCAAAAAATATGGAGGTTGATGTTTTCCCTGACCTTAATGCACCTACGGTAACAATTATGACAGAGGCTCCAGGACTGGCTCCTGAGGAGGTTGAACAGTTGGTTTCGTTTCCAATAGAGACTGCTGTTAATGGAGCAACAGGTGTTCGTAGAGTTCGTTCCTCTTCTACAACTGGATTCTCTATTGTTTGGGTGGAGTTTGACTGGGATACCGATATTTATCTTGCACGACAAATTGTATCGGAGAAACTATCTACTCTGTCGGGCAAACTCCCAAACAGTGCAGGTACTCCACAATTAGGACCTCAAACATCAATCTTGGGAGAGGTTATGATTATTGGTTTATCATCGGACTCTGTTTCGCTTTTAGACCTACGAACCACTGCAGACTTTTTGATACGTCCTCGACTTCTTTCGGTTACAGGTGTTGCACAAGTTCACGTTATTGGTGGAGATGTCAAGGAGTACCAAATATTGCTTGATCCGCTTAAAATGCGTCACTACGGCGTTACATTAGATGATGTAATGAGGGATGTAAAAGACCTTAACGAGAATGCCGCTGGTGGTATCATATATCAATATGGTAACGAATACATTATAAGAGGTGCTATATCTTCGAAGAGTGCCGATGACATGGCAGAGTGCTTAATTAAACGTGCCGAAGGTGAACATATTCACCTTTATGATATTGCAGAAGTTAAGATTGGTTCAAAGGCTCCTAAAATTGGGTTGGCATCGTCAAAGGCTAAACCAGCAGTTTTGATTACCGTTACAAAACAACCCGAAGCGGGTACAATGGTTCTTACCGAAAATATTGATAAGGTAATGGAGGATATTAAGAGCCAGATGCCTCGTAATATTGATGTGGATAGTAATATTTTTAGACAATCTCGCTTTATTGACAGTTCTATTAGCAATATTCAAAAATCGCTTTACGAGGGTGGTATATTTGTTGTTATAATACTATTCATATTCTTGATGAGTGTGCGAACAACAATTATATCGGTTGTTACAATTCCGCTATCTCTAATTGTCTCTATTCTTACCCTTAAACTTATGGGATTAACAATTAACACCATGAGTATTGGTGGTATGGCAATTGCTATTGGCTCGCTGGTTGATGATGCCATTGTTGATGTTGAGAATGTTTATAAGAGATTAAGACAAAACAACGCAAAGGAAGAGGGTAAAAGATTATCTACTTTGCAGGTGGTTTTTGAAGCATCAAAAGAGGTGCGTTTACCAATTCTGAACTCTACTTTAATTATTGTAGTGAGTTTCTTACCCCTATTCTTCTTATCGGGCATGGAGGGTAAGATGCTGGCTCCGCTCGGAATCTCTTTTATAGTCGCCCTGTTTGCTTCAACTATTATTGCCCTTACTCTTACTCCTGTAATGTGTAGTTATTTGTTAGGAGGTAAACGAAATACAAAAAAGGAGAGAGAGCCTATTGTTTCGAGAGTTTTAGGTAAATGGTATAAACAAGGGTTGAAGTGGAGTTTAAATCACAAGAAGGCAATTTTAATTCCTACTATTGCTCTTGCTATTAGTGCTATTGCTGCATTCTTTACATTAGGTAGGAGTTTCTTACCTCAATTTAACGAAGGCTCTCTTACCATAAATATAAGTTCCGTTCCTGGTATCTCGCTTGAAGAGAGCGATAAGATTGGTCGCTTGGCAGAAGAGATTTTACTTACTGTTCCAGAGATTAAAACTGTTGCCAGAAAGACTGGTAGAGCAGAACTTGCCGAACACTCTTTTGGTGTTAATGCTTCTGAGATTGAGGCTCCATTTGAACTCAATGATAGAAGTAAAAAAGAGATGCTTAAAGAGGTCAGGGAGAAACTCTCGGTTTTGCCTGGTGTTAATATTGAGATAGGGCAACCTATTTCGCACCGCATTGATGCGATGCTGTCTGGTACAAGGGCAAACATAGCCATAAAGATATTTGGTAAGGATCTTAATCAAATGTATAATTTGGGTAGTGATATTCAAGAGTTGATTAAGGATGTTGAGGGTATTGCCGATGTTAATGTAGAGCAACAGATTGAACGTCCTCAGTTAAGGATTACTCCTAACAGAGAGTTGCTTTCGGATTATGGCATCACTCTTGGAGAGTTTGGAGAGATGATTCATATTTTGCTGGCAGGCGAGGTTGTATCGCAAGTTTACGACGGAAACAGCACTTTTGATGTTACAGTTAAACTTAACGACAATAAACGCACTTCTCTTAATGACGTTAGGAGTATGCTTATTGATTCAAGTGAAGGGAAAATTCCTTTACACTATGTTGCAAAGGTTGAATCGGTTATGGGGCCTAACACCATAAACAGAGAGAGTGCCGAGCGTAAGATTGTTGTCTCGGCAAATATGGCTGGTGGCGATTTACTTGGTGGCGTTAATGAGATAAAAAAGAGGATTAATGAAAATATTACTCTGCCTGAGGGATACCATATTGAGTATGGTGGCCAGTTTGAGAGTGAAGCAGAGGCTTCGAAACGATTAAGCATTATGTCTGTATTCTCAATTATAGTTATATTCTTACTCTTATACAACCAATTTAAGAGTTCTGTTCAGGCAGGTGTTATTCTTTTAAACCTACCCCTTGCTCTTATTGGCGGTGTATTTGTATTGCTATTCAGCGATGGTATTATAAGTATTCCTGCTATTATTGGTTTTATATCGTTATTTGGTATTGCTACTCGTAATGGCATGTTGCTTATTAGCAGATACAACACATTACGTGATGAAGGTAAAACTATTATGGATACTATTATTGAAGGTTCAACAGACAGACTAAACCCTATTATTATGACGGCTCTAACTTCGATGTTGGCTCTTATTCCTCTTGCTATTGGTGGAGAGTTGCCTGGTAACGAAATTCAGAGTCCTATGGCTAAGGTTATATTGGGAGGACTTTTTACCTCTACCCTTTTGA
>JAFQBL010000104.1 GCA_017416695.1 Bacteroidales bacterium
AAACAATATTGACATCGTTTGTCTTCCGTCAATTTGTGCCGAAACATTCTCATATACCCTATCTGAAAGTCTAATGTGCAGGATTCCAGTTATAGGGCTGAATATTGGTGCTATTGCCCAACGTATCAGAGCAATTGATGCAGGATGGGTACTGCCCATTGAGACAGATGCAAAAGAGTTATTTAAAGTGGTTAAGTTATTAAGTAACGACAATTACAACGACTATCTTAAGAAAATTGAAAATATTGACAAGAACTACAATTCTCTGCCAACTGTTACCTCAATGTGCGAGAAGTACAACGCCCTGTATTCTTCGTTAATAAAAGAGGAGATAGAATACATCAACAACACCTCTTTTTATAAGAATGAAGATACTTTTGTAACGGGTATTGAGATTGACAAATCGGGAAGAGAATATTATCGCACCTTACGAGATAGAATTACCAGCGAAAACCTCTCTTTTAAAGAGATTATATCTGAAATTAAAATATTCCGAAAGAGGTACCCTCAAAGCAAACTTCGCAACAAAATAGCATTTAAACTTTTATGGCATAAATTTGGACACAAGAATATTCAATAAGAAAAAGAGCAGTAAACATTGTTTACTGCTCTTTTAATATCTTTTATTACTCCAAATTGCTGAATTATGCAACATTTTGCATATCAACAAGTTTCTTGTAGTAACCATTAAGTGCTATCAACTCATCGTGTTTACCACGCTCAACAATCTCTCCTTCGTGCATCACACATATCAAATCGGCATGTTTGATTGTTGACAAGCGGTGAGCAATAACCAGTGTTGTACGGTTACGCATAAGATTCTCCAATGCCTCTTGAACCAGACGCTCACTCTCAGTATCAAGAGCCGAAGTTGCCTCATCAAGAATAAGAATTGGAGGATTCTTCATAATAGCACGGGCAATACTTAAACGTTGGCGCTGACCACCTGACAGACGACATCCTCTATCCCCAATGTATGTATCATAACCATTCTCTGTTGCCATAATAAAGTCATGAGCATTTGCAATCTTTGCAGCCTCAATAACCTGCTCCATAGTTGCACTCTCAACGCCAAAAGTTATATTGTTGTAGAAAGTATCATTAAACAAAATTGCCTCTTGATTTACATTACCCATCAAGGCTCGCAAACTAAATGGGGTTACGTCTCTAACATCTACTCCATCAATTAAAATACTTCCTTTTTCTACATCATAAAAGCGAGGTATCAAATCGGCCATAGTAGTTTTACCCGAACCCGATTGACCTACAAGAGCAACCGTTTTACCTTTTGGTATTACCAAATTAACACCCTTAATTACATAATCCTCTTTATACTTAAACCACACATCCTTATACTCAATAGTATCGTTAAGTTTTACAAGTGGTTTTGGATTTTCAGGGGCTTGAATAGGATTTTTTGCACTCAATATCTTATCAATACGCTCCATTGAAGCCAATCCCTGCTGTATAGCATAAAAACCTTTTGTCAAATCCTTGGCAGGGTTAATTATACTATAAAATATGATAAGATAATATATAAACTCAGGGGCGGTAATCATTCCGCTTCCCTCAAGAATTAGAGTTCCACCAAACCACAAAACTATTGCAATTGTAAGTGTTCCCAAGAACTCACTCATAGGGTGTGCCAACGATTGACGGCGGGCAATTCTGTTACTGAATTTAAATAGCAGGTTATTTGTTTTATGAAAGCGATTTTTGATTTTATCCTCTGCGTTAAAGGCTTTTATTATTCGCAATCCTCCAAGAGTTTCGTCAATCTCCGAGAATAATACACCCGATTGCTTCTGAGCATCCATTGATGCACGTTTCAAAGTTTTTGAGACCTTACCCATTATATATCCAGCAATTGGCAAAAGAACCAAAACAAATAGTGTTAGTTGCCAACTGATAAAGAACATAGTTGTAAGATATACCACTATCATAATGGGGTTTTTTGAAATCATCTCCAGTGATGCCATAATTGAGTTTTCAACTCCACCCACATCACCTGTCATACGAGCCATAATATCGCCCTTACGCTCAGAGGTAAAAAATCCTATTGGCAAAGAAGTTACTTTATCATACAAGAAATTACGTATATCTCTTACAACACCTGTTCGCAATGGAATTATGAAATAAGAACTTAAGTATGCACTCATTGTTTTAAAGAAGGTCATAACAACCAACAACACTCCCATTAAAAACAGCACCCACGACTGTCCGCTGGTTGCTATCTGTTCATTAATAACATAATAGAAGTTATTTACAAAAACATCTTTTGCACTTCCGCTACCCCACTCCATCCATTGATACGAGGTCTCATTTATCTTGAACAATATCTCCAATATAGGGATAATTGTAGCAAAAGAGAATAGAGTTAGAATAGTTGAAAGTATATTAAAAAAAAGATTTAATAAAAAATACTTTTTATATGGGGGTACAAATCTTACAAGCAGTTTTAATAATTCCTTAAACATAATCTCTGTATTTTAATCAACAAACAACGTGCAAAGATAACTCTTTATTCTCAAATAGCGAGTGATTTATCAAAGGAACACGTAAAATCAACTATTCTTACGGACAAACCACACACTAATATTATATATGAAATTTAAAATTCTATAAGTTCAAAAGGTCTCTCTTGTATCTGTGCTGCAAAGTGCGAGAAATTACTCTTATACATTTTACTACCTACTCCAAGATATACCTTTTTGGCACCCGCAATCATATAGAAGTCTAAAAATGTCTTCATAAAAATATCTCCACCCATATGTCCAATATGACCTATCTCTCCAGGAATAACATATACATAGGGGATATTTGATACAGAATTAATAAACTTCTGACTATCTGAGGTAACCAATATCTTATCAACCAAAGGGTGCTGCTCTTTTATTCTCTCAATCTGGGCAATACACGCTTTAGTTAATTTCTCTTGGTCAGCATCACTTAAAGTCTCTCCATGAATATCAACCAGGTCGCCCATCAATTGCATAAACCTGAAAGATATAGAGATATAATTATCTCCCAATATCTCATTTTGTTTATCTATCTCATTCTTTAACTTTTGAGAAGGGGTAAACAACTCATTATACAAACTTGCTATGGTATATGAAGTTCCTTTATTGTTGTTTATAAAACGGATAAAATTTCCTGTGTTTGTATAAAAATGGTATTGACGTTCCTTTGATAATTTAAGAAGAGACTCTCCTGTTTCGTTAGGGTTATCAAGCATACAAACTGGAGAGGCATATCGTAAGTTATAACTCTTTTCTGAAGGATTCAATACCCAATCACAACTATTTGGCGACAAAAACTCCTTTAAAGGGAATGGTAACTTATGCTCAATTCTAAACTCTAAATTATTTGCTTTTGCATATGCGTAACTATTTACAATACCCCTCAATCTGTCAACTAATCCATTTGTAAATAGTTTACCATCCAATGAATATATTATCAAAGGTTTAACCTCCTCATTTTTGCACCTATAAGCATATCCCAATAGAGAAATTATCTCCAACTGTTTTCTTCTATCGGGCGACAGAAACTTCCTCAGTATTTTATATAGAATTTTATACATCAAATTAATGTTTGAATTTTTTCATTATTGACCAGTACCTAAAATATCTACGTGGCGAGCGTTTAAACACCCTCATTTGCATCCCTAAGTTTTTAGAGAAATATTTTTTATAAAGATAAAAAAGTTTTTCCCTATTCATTTCAAAGACCTCTTTTGAGGGGAGTATCTCTTTACATAAGACATTCACTATCTTAAACTCCATTAGTTTTATTATAGAGTTTGGAATATTTTGCTCTTTATAAACCTCAACCATCTTATCTATCTCCTCTATCATAGGGATACTCCTTGAAGCCTTAAGAGTTAGATTATTTTGGGTTACTTGAGTAGCAGAAGAATCTCTTACAAGATAGAAGTATGTAATATCTGGGAGAGATGCTATTACTTTTGTAATCAATGATATTTTCAAATTCAGCACCAGATCCTCACCAATAACAAGGTCTCTGTTTTGAGTCAAACTATTTAGCAATACACTCTTTTTATAGAGAATATTCCATACTGCCCAAACAGAAGTCTTAAATCGGAATTGCAATAAATCGCAGGAGTTACCAAAGAGAGGGAATATAAAATCATCACCATTCTTACAATCTAAACCATCAGTTACAGTTCTAAAACCTCCTATAACAATATCTGCATCATACTCTCTTTGTTTGGTTGCAAACAGCGATAAAGCATCTGGGGCAATATAATCATCACCATCTAAGAAATATATAAATTCCCCTTCTGAAGATTTTACGCCATCAATTCGAGCCGAAACTACACCCTCATTCTCCTTATGAATAACTTTAATTCGGGAATCTAAATTTGAATATTTATCACATATTGTTCCACTGTTATCGCTACTCCCATCATCAACAAGTATAGCCTCCCAATTTGCATATGTTTGAGATAAGACACTCTCAATACACTTTGGCAGATAGTTTTCTATATTATATACTGGAACAATTATAGAGATCTTCATACGTCTATTTTCTTTTCTTAAAAAGATTTAGCAAGATTTTGGAGCAGATGTAAAGATAACTTTTATTTAAATCCTTATAGTGATTCTTCTTCCATTTAAAAGCCTTTTGATACTCCCCGTTATTTATATAGAATTTCAATATCTCTTTAATGCGACACTGATACTGATACTTGGTATAAACATCAGGTTCGTTCATATACAGTTCTTTTGAGATATTATATGTGCAACTCAATTTATACTCCTCACTTTTATTGCCAAAAATACCACCATCATTTTTTCTATAAACCGCCATACTATCCCTAAAGAAGTATGCTCGTTTATCTTTCATAAGATAGTAAATAATGTGGTTATCGTTAAATGTAAACTTATATTTTTCTCTTTGTTCATTCAGATACTCAATATCTTCACTTCGATACATTACTGCAAGTATGTATGCAAACCATTCCTCATTTCTATCTTCATTTGTAAAGAACTCTCCCTCTTTAGAATTATCCTTTAGAAAAGATGGGATAAAGCCCTTTGTGTACTTTTTTGTGTTCTCTTGATAAATATCAACTGTATGAAAGCAACAAGGTACATGAGGATTTGCCTCCATAAAATCAACTTGCTTTTGAAGTTTTAAAGGATCAATCCAATAATCATCACCCTCACAAAAAGCAATATATTTACCTTTAACACGTGGGTATTGATATGTTGTTGATATACCAACTCTCTTAGAATATTGATTCTCGGTCTGATATATTGGTTTTATAATATCAGGATATTTTGCCTCATACTCACGAATTATATCGGCAGTGCCATCAGTTGAGGCATCATCATGAATAAGAATCTCAAATGCAAAATCTGTTTTTTGCATAAGAATCCCATCCAGGCACTCTCTAATATATGGAGCATGATTATATGCTAATGTCAGCACACTTACCAATGGTCTGTTATCTGATACAATTTCCATTATCCTATTATCCTTGTATATATTTACAAAATTAGAGAAAATTATCCTTTAATAGGAATATTTAGACATAAATTTTATTTTTAACTTATTACAGATAAGCAGATGAAACGGAATATAACGTAAAATACAAAAAAACAGAAAAGAGCGAAAAGATTTTCTCTTCTCGCTCTCTATCATTTAAACACTCTCTTAGTTGAGAGTATATTCAATAACTATTCACAAATAACCTTTACAACCTCATTGTTTACCTTAACTATTATCACTCCTTTAATGGCTGAGGGCAACTCTATTTGAGCATTAGTTGCTCCCCTCTCTACTGGAGAGGGGTTGGGGGTGAGGTTTCTGCCCATAGCATCATAAACTGTAACTGAGTTGATACCTTCGGCGTTCTCAATATATAGTACCCCATCTGAAACGTATGCTCTGGTGTTGCTCTCCTCAGCCACATGCTCTTCCACTCCTTGCAAAACTGATTCGGGATTTACACCTTCGGCAAATGTAAAAGGTTGTATTTCTGTACCAATTGATATGTCATTTTGTTGTAAGATTTTATACATTGTTGCTTTTATTGTTCCTTTATCTGCCATCATATACCCCTCAGAATCGGTTGTACAACCATTTTCAAAATCCCAGTACCCCAAAAGAGATTCATCATTTAGTAATGGCTCATACATACTTGCCTGCACCTCTGTTTGTGTTAATGCTCTGTTATAAAACTGAACTTTATCAACATAGGCATTTAATGGTGAACGTAATGCGGAAACTCCTCCTATCATAATAATATTATTCTGTACCCATTCGTATGTTTCGTAGGTTCCTTTAACTTCATATATAGAAGTACCATTCATATATAACAAAAGGGATCTATTTGTATCATAATCAAAAACAAATGAGAAATGTAACCACTCATTTACCTCAAAATTAAATGAAGACAACGTTGTCGCATCAAAACCCGATGATCCTGATGAGCGAATGGTTGTATTAAGAGTATTTTTTGAATCGTGAGGTTCTATAAAAGACCACATCCATCCATAATCTCCAAATACATATTGTTCCTCGGGATTACGAATACTCGCAAACAATGTTCCATAATTTGTATGATTAAGTTCTTTTACATTTATCCAAAACGATAGAGTAAATTTTGAATATGTATCAAAATTTAATTGCTTTGCAGGAATTCCAAAGGCATACTCTCCCAAGTCAATACCTTGTGGTTGATTTTCATTTGCTTGAACTGATGTTAATCCGAGAGATAGTAGCAGTGTTAGTAGAGTAAAAATTTTTCTCATAACAACCTCCTTTTTTAATTGGATAAAATAATTTCTTTTGCAAGATAGGGAAAATTTTTCAGAAAGAACAAAACATTTACACATTTTTACAAAAAAAAGAGGTAAAGCAATAAAGCCTTACCTCAAATTAGTATAATACAATTGATTGGGATTGCTAAATAGAAACCTTCACAATCTCATTGTTTACCTTAACCATTATTACACCTTTAAGGGCTGAGGGCAACTCTATTTGAGCATTAGTTGCTCCCCTCTCTACTGGAGAGGGGTTGGGGGTGAGGAGTACTCTGCCCATAGCATCATAAATAGTAACTGAGTTGACACCTTCAGCGTTCTCAATATATAACACCCCATCTGAAACGTATGCTTTGGTGTTGCTCTCCTCAGCGGTACTCTCTATTGTGCCTGTAATCTCTTCCAAATCAATTATCTCAAACTTTTCATCCTCAAACTTAAAAAGAGAGTTGTCGCTCATAAAAATCCATACGCAACTATCGTCACATAAAATACCTCTTGCATTATGGTATCCATAGCAGTTCCACCACTTAAAGTTTTTGCCATCATATCGTAACAAGTAGTGCGATGATGTAAACCATACATTACCATCTTTATCTATATCACTTGCAAAGAAATGGGCAGCAGGAATATCCCTATTGGTGTCATTCCAATATCTTGTTTTCTCGTTTGTTGTTGTATTGTAGTGATATATGCCATTAACAACAGAATACCAAATATTATCATTTTTGTCTATTGTCAAAGAGGGGATAATACTATTCCCTTTTGGCAAAACTGTTTCGCAAAAACTATCGTTTGCCTTGTGGCATAATAGCGAGTTGTATTCTCCGTTCATAGCAATCCATAAATTACCCTTGCTGTCAAACTCCATATCCATAATGTATGCTCCTTGAGTGAGAGACTGATTGTCAAGGGTTGTATATCCTCTCAGTACATCGTTGTCAGTAATTGATATGTAATAACCTCCTGCAGAAAGCCATGTTTGGTTATCGTTGTCAAACGCAAACGAGAGTCTTAAAAGATTCTCTTTGTATAAATCAATATGATATTCAATCTTATCACCATCGTATGAGAAACACCCAATACCTTCAATTGTGTACCATAATTTGCCACACTTATCAACATCAATACAAGTTACTGCCTTCTTGCCATCAATACCTAAAATGTTATTTGCATTATATGCTTTATTATCGGTTTTATCGTATCTGACAACTCCTTTGTTTGTGGCAATCCATATACTCTCTTTACCTTTGGCTAAACGATTAAAATAATCTTTCTCATTTAGTACTTCTCCTGTTATGGATGAACAAAACATCACCATTAGTGAGAGTGTAAAACCCTTTATTTTCTCAATAAATTTCATTCTTGAAAGACTCTTGTTTTTTACAAAAATAGACAAAAAAGAAATATCAAAAAAACAAATAATAATTTAAAATGCTTTTTTTCAACATAAATAGTTATAAATTCTATAATTTTAAGTATTTATAATGACAATAATTCTCAAAAAATGACTAACTTTGCAACAATAAATAAAGAAGTATATAAAGCCTCTTTTATTACAAAACAATTAAGTATAACGTGGAGAGATTTGATCGCTTGCAACCACTTGAAAAAATGCTAAAATATTAATCGCTGCAAGACCGAGAATCTCCCAATTAAAAGAATAAAATAATGGGTTATCTATTTACATCAGAATCGGTATCAGAGGGACATCCTGATAAGGTTGCAGATCAAATATCAGACGCACTTCTTGACGAGTTCTTGGCTCAAGATAAAAATTCAAAAGTAGCATGTGAAACACTGGTAACAACAGGTCAGGTTGTTATAGCAGGAGAGGTAAAATCAAATGCATATATTGACTTGATGGATGTTGCTCGCAGAGTAATAAATCGCATAGGATATACAAAAAGCGAATATAATTTTGATGGCGATTCATGTGGAGTATTCTCAGCAATACATGAGCAGAGTGCCGATATAAACAGAGGAGTAGAACGCAATAGCGATATAGAGCAAGGAGCAGGAGATCAAGGAATGATGTTTGGATATGCAAGCAACGAAACAGATAACTATATGCCTCTCTCTCTTGATTTGTCGCATAAATTGTTGATTGAACTTGCAGCAATACGTCGCGAGGGTAAAGAGATGAAATATCTACGTCCTGATGCAAAGAGTCAGGTAACAATTGAGTACGATGACAACAATACACCATTAAGAATAGACACAATAGTTGTATCAACTCAACACGATGAATTTGTAAAACCAGGACAAACCATCACTCAGGAGCAGGCAGATACTGAGATGTTGGCACAAATCCGCAAGGATGTAGCCGAGATCTTAATCCCTCGAGTAGTAGCAACTTTGCCTGAGAGAGTAAAACTATTATTCAAAGATGATTATAAACTCTATGTAAATCCCACTGGAAAATTTGTTATAGGAGGCCCTCACGGAGATACAGGTTTGACAGGACGTAAAATAATTGTTGATACCTACGGAGGTAAAGGAGCACACGGAGGAGGAGCATTCTCTGGCAAAGATCCCTCAAAAGTTGACCGTTCGGCAGCATATGCCGCACGTCACATTGCAAAAAACCTTGTTGCAGCAGGTGTGGCTGATGAGGCCTTAATCCAGTTGTCGTATGCCATAGGAGTAGCCGAGCCAATAAGCGTATATGTAAATACATACGGAACAGCAAAAGGTGGTTTAAAAGACTCTGAGATTTCGGCAAAGGTAAAAGATATATTTGACCTTCGCCCATATGCAATAGAGGAACGTTTGAAATTGAGGAATCCCATATACGAAGAGACAGCAGCATACGGACACATGGGAAGAGAACCCCAGAAAGTGGTTAAACGATTTGCCTCTCGATATACACAGGAGATTGTAAAAGAGGTAGAACTATTTACATGGGAGAAACTCGATTATGTAGATAAAATCAAAGAGCAATTTAATCTCTAATAAAACTCCTTGTTTTTAAGAAAAGGATATGGACTTGAGTTTTATAACATCACAATTACCATTAACAAACTCGGCACTAATATTTTTTATAGTGTTGACCATAATCCTTTTTGCTCCAATTATATTAGACCGATTACACATTCCCCACATAATAGGATTGATATTCTCAGGAATGGTAATAGGTCCGCATGGATTCAATCTGCTTGAATATGATGCAAGTTTCGAAATCTTTGGTAATGTTGGATTACTCTATTTAATGTTCCTTGTAGGATTGGAGATGAGTATTTCCGATTTTAATAAGAATAAAAAACGGGGTATAAGTTATGGAATAATAACCTTTCTGATACCATTGCTGTCGGGATTGGCAGTATCACATTATATTCTTGGATTGAACTGGATAGCATCAGCATTGCTGTCAACCATATATGCATCGCATACATTAATATCATTTCCCATTGTAACCCGATATGGAGTAGCAAAATCCCGTTCGGTATCAATAGCCATTGCAGGAACAGTAATTGCAGTTATAATTGCATTGACAACAATGGCAGTGATAATAGGAATAGCCGAAGGAGGAGTAGGAGCACTATATTGGATAAAGTTTGCAGCGGGGGTAATAATTTACGGAGCGGCTATAATATATATATATCCACGTCTAACACGTTGGTTTTTCAAAAAATACAGCGATAACGTATCTCAATTTATCTTTATCCTGTCGTTAGTCTTTGCCGCTGCCTATCTTGCACAATTGGTAGGTTTGGTAGGTATAATAGGAGCATTCTTTGCAGGAATTATCCTAACCCGTTACATACCCGCAGTATCGCCTTTAATGAATAGGTTAGAGTTTGTAGGAAACGCTCTGTTTATCCCCTACTTTCTGATAGGAGTAGGAATGATGATAAATCTGCGAGGTTTTACATCATGGCATAGCATCTGGGTTGCACTTACTATGACAGCCGTAGCAATAATATCAAAGTGGGTGTCAGCATATATAATGCAAAAAATATTCCGTCTGACCTCTTCTGAAGGACGTATGTTATTTGGCTTGAGCAGTGCAAAGGCAGCAGCCACATTGGCGGTAGTCCTTATAGGATACGAGATGGAGTTATTTGATGCTTCAATATTGAACGGAGCAATTCTAATGATATTAATCTCATGCACAATAAGTGCTTTGTTCACCGAGCGTGCAGCAAAAGAGATTGCACTATCAACTATGAGTGAGGAGGAGAATGTTAAACCCGAAAAATTACCACAAAAGATATTGGTTTCGGTCTCAAATCCCATGACTGCCGACCTGTTGGTTAATATGGCAATGGTGATGAAGAACCCAAAAGTTAAACAACCTCTATACTTCTTGAACGTGGTAAATGAAGCACGTCACGACAACCCCTCTTCAGCCAAAATATCCAACAATCTGCTTACTCACGCATCAAAGATAGCGGCATCTGCCGACATTAAAGTAGAGACAATCACCCGTTTTTCAATGAATGTAGCAAGTGGAATTGTGCATACAATGAAGGAGAAGGGCATATCGGAGTTGCTTATAGGTATTCACCATAAGGCAAACATAGCCGATTCGTTCTTTGGAACAACAACCGAAGCAATACTTAAAGGAACAAATAAAACAGTTCTTATAGCAAAGAGTATAATCCCCACAAATACACTTACTCGAATAATAGTATATATCCCCGAGAAGGCAGAATATGAGACAGGATTTGGAACGTGGGTAAGCAGAATAGCCAATATGGCAACACAATTAGGTTGTAAAACGATATTCTATGGACACCGCGACACATTAGGTCAAATAAAAGGCCGATTAATACGCAATAAACAGAATATTCGTGCGGAGTATCATATAATGGATAAGTGGAACGATATATTAATGCTGACAGGCGTTGTATTGGAAGATGACCTCTTTATAATTGTTTCGGCACGTCAAGCATCAGTATCATACTCCCCCAACTTAGATAAATTGCCATCATTCCTGTCAAAATATTTTACAAACAATAATCTTGTAATCTTGTATCCCGAACAGTTTGGAGAGGTGGGAGATGTTACCTATTTTAGCGATCCCTTATCAATATCGGTGCATCAAAACCATGCATACACCAATCGTATAAAAAAATATTTTACCTCACTCTTTAAGTCCTCTCGAGCAGGAGAGTTACAATAAACAAGTAGCATGAAAAGAGGTATCTCAGTCATAATCCTTCTCTATTTACTAATAAACATTCTCCCCATATCGGCTCAAATAGGATATGGAGGAACACCACCGAGTTGGAATAGCCCCAAGTCAAAACTAAAATCGCAGGATGATTTAAAATCTAATATAATATCAAATCCCTTTACTATTGAGCAACTGTTGGAAGATGAACTCAAAAGTGAAGAACTCCCCGAAAGAGTTGGAGTAAATCTTGCAACTCAACTATCACTCATCAAAGATGGCGAGTGGAGCAACATAGAGACAGGCGAGAGAATATGCAGACTAAAAATTGAGTCGCCAGGAGCAACAGCAATATCGGTATATTACTCTAAGTTTAATATCCCCAATGGAGCAAAACTCTATATATATAATCAGGATCACACCCATCTGTTGGGGGCATATACCTCACAAACCAACCCCGCAGGAGGAGAGTTTGTAACAGAGTTTGTGGCAGGAGACAATTTGATTTTTGAGTATGTAGCCTCCTCTTCACAAACCGAAGTCCCACAAATCGATATTGAAAGAATATGCTATGGATATAAGAACTTAAAGGTGTCAACCTCTGAGTTGTTAAGTTGTATGGTTGATGTTGTATGCAGCGAAGGAGATTTATGGCAAGAAGAGAAAGATGGAGTTATAAAAATGGTAACACCAATAGGGAATTATTCATACCTATGTTCCGCAACACTATTGAATAACACCTCTCAAGATTTCACGCCATACATATATACCGCATTTCACTGTTTAGAAGGAGACGGAAAGGTAGCCACCGAGATAGAACTGTTGCAAACACTTTTCTACTTCAATTATGAGGCAACAGAGTGTGGAGGCAGCGAAATAAAAGAGTTCAAAACATTAGCAGGGTGTCAGTTTTTAGAGGGTAGGAGTATAGATAGCAGAGAGGGATTAGATCAGGCACTGCTATTACTCCGTTCCGAATTTCCTGCATCATTAACACCATATTTTAACGGATGGGATAGGGGAGTTACCCCACCTCAGTCAGGAGTTGGTATTCACCACCCAAAGGGAGCAGTAAAGAAAATCTCAACATATATCTCTCCTGCGGTAAGTGGCACATGGCCAAGCATAGGAACAGGCGAAGGAGTAAACGGTTACTGGATTGTTGAATATACATCAACCGCCAATGGATTTTCAGCAACGGAGGGAGGCTCTTCAGGCTCGCCCCTCTTCAATCAAAACAAATTGGTAACAGGAGCATTAACAGGAGGAAACTCCTCTTGTACATACCCTTCTGGTTCAAACTACTATGGAAAGTTACAGCGTTTTTGGAGTTACGTATCTTCCTATCTTGATCCAACCAATAGCGGAGTGTTAACTCTCAATGGCATTCGTAAAGGAGACGCAGTCTCTGCACCAAAAGCCTTGAATGCCCGCTTTGCCCCCGATGCAGCAAAAGTAGAACTCACGTGGTTGCCTTTGGAAGAGCAACCCTCAAACTATATTGTGTATCGCAATGGCGAGATAATAGGACACCCCACCTCAAACAGAATGGTAGATGAAGAACTCTACACAGGAAGACACATCTATCAAGTATCGGCATACTATTCAGACAGAGATTTAGAGACAGCAAAAAGTAATTACTCTATTATAGAAAAACATTCAATAGTAACACCCGATATATCTGATGTAACAAGAATTTCAGAAAATAATCTGGTATTAAACTGGACAATACCCCAAAGCGAGCAAACAATATTTTGGGGAAAAGAGTCTGCTGTGCGAAGATTGGCATCAAAAACCCCACCACCATTATATTTTGGACAAATGTGGAGTACATCTGACCTGTCGGCTATGGATGGTTATGTAATTAAACGCATTAAAACCACCTGCTTGCCAGATATAAATTATACCCTTTATATCCGACAAGGAGCCAGCATATACACACAATCTCTCCCCCAAACAGCAACAGACAAAGAGGTTGAAATAATACTCGATAAGGAGTTTGTTATAAATAGTAAAGAACCACTCTATTGTACATTAAGAGTAAACTCGGGAACAGGATATTTGGTAAAGACCGACGGAGATAAGATAGTTGAAGGCAAAGGAAATGTAGTGTCGGAAAACGGATATGACTGGTTGAATTTAGACACCAAAGGAAATATCTCTATAAAAGCAGTCATATCACCACCATTAACCACATTCAGTGGAGTTGAAAATGTATCAAACTTTGATAGTGTAGAGGAATTTTCATCGTTGCCCGTAACCTTTAATCTCCCCATAAACTATAATCTCTATCGCAATAACGAGTTGGTAGCAACACTATCGGGCAAGGTATCAAAATATACCGATAGAAATCTCAAGCAGGGAGAGAATTATGAATATAGAGTAGAAGCAGTATATGCCGATGGCGAAAGACGTAGCAGCACCCCCTATAATTTTTATTTGACAGATAAAAGTTACACAGCACAAATAGAGGAGTTGAGAGTAAACGAAGAGAAACTTTTAAACTCCACCCTCAATCAATACAACTATCCAGCCAAATGCTCAAACGATTTTGCTGAAATAGAGATAATACCAAAAGATAACGGAATAGTTATTATCAATGGAGAAAGAGGATTGAGTTATGTGAAAGATATATCAGCAGGAGGTAAATACACAATACCAATAACCGTAATATCAGAGAGTAACGAAAATCAATCGGAGTATCAATTAAATATATATAAATTACCGCAAGAGATAATAATTAGACGTTGGGACGATGTTTTATCGGTAATTAATAACTCTGAGAACAACGGGGCGTTGAACTTTGTTGAATATGAGTGGTATATGAATGGCGAGAGACTACCTTATACAACCCCTTACATAACATTGCCACGTGAGGCAGATGGTGAGGATTTATTCTCTGTAAAGGTAAAAACAGAGGAGGGAGTAGAGTTAAGAAGTTGTGATAAGAGTTTCCTTCCACAAGAGAGTAACATATATCTGTATCCTGCAATAGTTGAGCAGGGTGGAAACATAAAAATAAACATAACAACGCCCGAACCATGCACTGTAACAGCAACGCTTGCAAACAGCACAGGACAGGTTATGCCTCTTGCCCTAAAAGTTGGCGATAATGTAATAGAGGCACCTCAAACCTCAGGAGCATATATAGTAAATATACAACTCTCAAACGGAACAAAGAGGAGTGTTAAATTTATGGTAAAATAGAGATTTATGAAAAGGTGTTTATCAACATTGATACTATTGATATTTTTTATATCACTCCTCTCGGCACAGAATATAAGAAATGCTATCTCGTTAGAACTGACAGGGGGAGCATCTCCATTAACCTACAAGACCAATTTTGGCGACAGAAAAGCAATGGCAGGAACATCGGCTGCCCTTAAATATCACTATAACCTTGACTGGAATTGGAGTATAGGACTGGGAGCAGAGGTAAAGATGTATCAATCATCAGTGCGATTTGATACATTTGCTGACAGTTATCAAACCACAGCAAACTCATTAATATCAGGGAGAGCCGATATAATGACATTCTCTTACAGTTATAAAAACCTTGAAGAGCGACAAAGAGCCTTATATATCAATATCCCCATATATGCACAATACCGATTTGATAATGGAGTATATCTCAGGCTGGGAGCCAAAGTAGGATTGCCAGTAAAGAGCAAAAGTGAAATATACTTTGAGCAACTTACAACAAATGGCTATTTCGAATATGAAAACATAACATACAACAACCTGCCCCAGCACGGATTTGGAACATATTACGACACAGAGACAGAAAAAGAGTATGATATGAATATAAATGCCTCGTTATGTGCCGAGTTGGGATGGACGTGGGAGTGGAGTGAGCAATACATTCTCTATCTTGGAGTACATGGAGAGTATGGCTTCTGTAACCTATATAAACAAAAAGAACTCACACCCCAGTTGCAATATGAAGACGGAGAGTTTGATTACACCCCAGTGTGGAGTGCAAATATAAAAAGCAGCAACGAGAGAGTACCCATAACAGGCAATAGAGTAGGAAGTTTTGCCATAGGATTGATAGTGCGATATTCGTTTGGATTTTAGATATAAATAGAAAAATTACGCACATAAAAAAAGAGAGAAAAGAGAGGTCGATTTTTTAAAAATCAACCCCTCTATTTTTTTGCGATTTTGCAATAAATTTTGTATCTTTGTAATTGTGTAGAATGTGCCTTGAAAACGGAGTTTCACATCCATTGTGTTGCATTCCAGTAACTGTGCACCCAAAACAAAGAACTTAATTTTAAATAAAATGTCAGAAGAAAAACTTGATAACAGCGAAAACTATTCGGCGAGCAGTATTCAGGTGCTTGAAGGATTAGAGGCAGTACGTAAACGCCCCGCCATGTATATTGGTGATATAAGCACAAAAGGTTTGCACCACCTTGTATATGAGGTAGTGGACAACTCAATAGATGAGGCACTTGCTGGATATGCAACTAATATATTTGTAACAATAAACGAAGATAACTCTATAACTGTTGAGGACGATGGACGTGGTATCCCTGTTGATATGCACGAGAAAGAGGGTAAATCGGCTCTTGAGGTTGTATTGACAGTATTACACGCAGGAGGTAAATTCAACAAAGACTCTTACAAAGTATCTGGAGGATTGCATGGAGTGGGAGTATCTTGTGTTAATGCACTATCAACATATCTGAGAGCAGAGGTACGTCGTGATGGAAAAATACACGTACAGGAGTACTCAAAGGGACATCCCCAAACAGAGGTTAAGATTGTAGGAGAGACTGATAAAACAGGAACAATCGTAACATTCTTGCCTGATGATACAATCTTCACTGACACAGTATATCAATTCCAGATATTGGCAGGTCGTTTAAGAGACTTGGCATTCTTGAATGCAGGAATACATTTGACCTTAACAGACAAACGCGAAACCGATGCCGAAGGAAATGCCAAGAGCGAGCACTACTATTCAGCCGACGGACTAAAAGAGTTTGTTCAATATGTAGATAGTTCAAAAGAGCATCTTTTTGAAGATATTATCCACATTAACACTGAGCGTCAGGGAGTACCAGTTGAGGTTGCTATGACTTATAACACCTCATATAACGAAAATCTCTTCTCATATGTAAACAACATTAATACCATTGAGGGAGGAACACACGTAGCAGGATTTCGTCGTGCATTAACTCGAACACTAAAGAAATATGCCGAAGACTCTAAAATGTTAGAGAAGGTAAAGGTTGAGATTAGTGCAGAGGACTTCCGTGAAGGATTAACAGCCGTTATCTCTGTAAAAGTTATGGAGCCTCAGTTTGAGGGACAAACAAAGACCAAACTTGGAAACAGCGAGGTTAGTGGAGCAGTAGATGTAGCGGTAGCAGAGGCATTGGGTAACTTCCTTGAGGAGAATCCCAAACAAGCAAAAATGATTGTTGATAAAGTTGTTCTTGCAGCCCAAGCACGCCATGCAGCACGTCACGCACGTGAAATGGTACAACGTAAATCACCTCTATCAGGAGGAGGACTTCCAGGCAAGTTGGCAGATTGTTCAAAACGCGATCCACAACTATGCGAGATATTCCTTGTAGAGGGAGACTCAGCGGGAGGTACAGCAAAGAGCGGACGAGATCGCAACTTCCAGGCAATCCTTCCATTACGCGGTAAAATCTTGAACGTAGAGAAAGCAATGCACCATAAAGTTCTTGAGAGTCAAGAGATTCGTAATATATATACTGCATTAGGCGTAACAATAGGAACAGAAGATGATTCAAAAGAGGCAAATATCAGTAAACTTCGTTATCACAAAATCATTATCATGACCGATGCCGACGTTGATGGTAGCCACATTGCAACATTGATTATGACCTTCTTCTTCCGTCATATGCGTCCATTAATTGAGAATGGATACTTATATATTGCAACACCACCACTATACTTGTGTAAAGCAAAAGCAGGAAAGGTACAAGAGTATTGCTGGAGTGAGATGCAACGAGAGCAGTTCTCTCTTAGATATAACGGAGAGATAACCACTCAACGTTACAAAGGTCTTGGAGAGATGGACGCACAACAACTTTGGGAGACAACTATGGATCCAGAGAATCGTACACTCCGTCAGGTAACAATAGAGAATGCTGCTGAGGCAGACAGAATATTCTCAATGTTGATGGGAGAAGATGTACTTCCACGAAAAGAGTTCATCGAGAAAAATGCAACATATGCAAATATCGATGCCTAATTGAGACTAATATCAAGCATATAAAATCACAAAGGCGGTAAGTCAATGACTCACCGCCTTTGTTTGTATAATCTGTTATCAATACCTATTTTACGAACATAAATTTATCCACGTCAAAAAGGCCACTCGCAGTTAGTTTAAGAGCAGGAATAACGGGTAATGACATAAAAGCCAATGTCATTAGAGGCGAAGAGAGCGAGCACCCCAACTCTTTAATCTTATTATGAAGAATCAGATACTCCTCCGAAACCTCATCAATAGATTTATTGGACATTAAGCCACCAACAGGAAGAGGAAGAGAGAATATCTCTTTACCATCCCAAACAGCCATACCGCCTTTCATCTCAACAATGGCATTAACAACTTTGGCAATAGAAGCATCATCATACCCTGCAACAGTTATATTATGACTGTCATGTCCAACTGTTGAGCCAAATGCTCCATATCTCAAATCAAATCCCTCAATAAGGGCAGTAGCAGGTTTGGCCCCTTTTTTGTACCCGTTATAGCATATAACCTTATTTAGTTGCTTTGTAGTATCATTTATTGGTAAATGCTTTGTGTATAGCGAATTCTCAACAATGCCTATTATATGGTTGCGGTCAGGTTCCGAAATATCTGAAACATCAATATCTTCAGCCACAAAATTATTTACACACTCATCATATGAATAGAAATCAAGATGAGAAACCTTTACACCTTTAACATACGAAGCCACTACCTTAAAATCCGACAGGTTGTTTACAATAATAAAATCAGCATCATCACCCTCTTTTAGTAACCCAACAGGCAAAGAGTAATGCTCAACAGCGTTGAGAGTTGCCGCTCTTAATACATTATATATATTACATCCATTCTCAACTGCCTCTTTTACAATTCTGTTAATGTATCCCTTCCTAAGGTCGTATGCCTTGTAGTCGTCGGTACATAGCAGTACTGAGTCAGGGAATTTATCAATCAGGGGCATAAGGGTAACTAACGACTTAGCCGAACTCCCTTCGCGTATCTGTATCATCATCCCTTCAGCAATCTTATCTTCAGCCTCTTTGAGAGTAGTCGCTTCGTGGTCAGTAGAGATCCCCATTTTTACATAATCTTTCAAACTCTCTCCCGATAAACCAGGAGCATGACCGTCAATAGGCTTGCCAACTGCCTTAGCGGCATCCAACTTAGCCACCACTTCGCTGTCCCTATGCAAAACACCAGGAACATTCATCATTTCGCTGAGAGCAATATATCTGTCGCTCTTTATAAGTTCGGCAGTTGTAGAGGCATCAATAACCCCACCTGCGGCATCAAAATCAACAGAGGGAACGCACGAAGGAAGAGAGAAAAAGATCTTCATAGGACTCTTTTCAGCACATCTGCACATAAATTCAAGACCTTCAACCCCACATACATTTGCAATCTCGTGAGGATCGCTGACCGAAGCCAAAGTACCATGAATAAGAGCATTACGACCAAACTCAATAGGGTTTAGCATTGAACTCTCAATATGGCAGTGCGAGTCAATAAATCCAGGCATAATAAAACCTTTAGAGTCATCAACACACCCTTTCTCTTCTCTTTTGATTGAATAAATTCGCCCCTCTTTTACAGTTATTGTGGCAGGGTAAATATCTCGCTGGTGAACATCAACAAGATTACCACTTATTTCATATTCCATCAACAATATAAATTATATTTAAAAACAAGAGGCTGTGTCAAAATCTTGATCTTGAACCCAGCCTCTTTATCTATTATGAAATTTTACAATTATCTAATAGGATGATATTCAACAAAAGCCTCAATTGCTTCGTACGAAGCCAATCCTAACTTAGAATATAGTTCGGCAGTTGCTTTGTTTCTATCCTCAGCACGTTGCCAGAAGAGACGTTCATCATTACCAAGGAATGGAGCATTCTCCATTTGAGATTGGTGTTTAAGAATTGAGTTGCGTTTTTGTCTAAGTTCCTCAGGACTGATAGGCACAGCCATCTCAATATAGTCAATATCCCACTCAGCCCATGCACCGCGATACATCCATACCTTGCAATTCTTCATCCACTCTTCATCCTTAACCTCGTCAATAGCCGCAAGAACAGCATCCAAACAAACTCGGTGTGTTCCATGAGGGTCGGCAAGGTCGCCAGCAACAAACATCTGGTCAGGTTTAACATCAAGAAGAAGTTTTTTAACAATATCAACATCAGCCCTTCCTAATGTACCTTTTTTGATAGTTCCAGTCTCATAGAAGGGAAGTGCTAAGAAGTGAACATTCTCAGGCTTAACACCAACGTAAGAGCAAGCGGTGCGAGCCTCTGCTCTACGAATCATACCTTTCATATAACGAGCCTCAGGAATATCCATATCACCATCCTTTTTAGCGGCAACCGATGCGGTAATAGCATCAAGACGCTCTTTAATACCAGGAGTAGCAAATTCAAACTCCTCAGCAATACTGTTCATAAGCAAAACATATCGCATCATATCCTCATCACCAACCGCAATATTTCCCGAAGTTTCGTATGCAACGTGAACATCGTGTTTCTGGTTTACCAGACGTTGAAGAGTTCCGCCCATTGATATTACGTCATCATCGGGGTGAGGACTGAATACAATAACTTTTTTTGGATAAGGTTTTGCACGTTCAGGGCGGTAAGTATCATCGGCATTTGGTTTACCTCCAGGCCATCCAGTAATTGTATGTTGAAGGTCATTGAAGATTTTTATATTTACTTCGTAAGCCGATTTGTAAAGAGCAAGCAACTCACTTAATCCGTGATCGTTATAATCTTTGTTTGTAAGTTTAAGAATAGGTTTGCCTGTAACATGGCATAACCATACAATTGCTCTGCGTATAAGTTGATCACTCCACTCGCATGAAGAGACTAACCAAGGTTTGCTGATGCGTGTAAGTTTCTCAGCAGCAGCAAGGTCAACAACAAAGCGAGCATGTTTTACAGTTTGCAAGAAACTTGCAGGAACAGCATCATCAATAGGACCTTCAACAGCCTTTTTAAGACTTGAAGCAACCTCTTCGCCCCAACCTACAACAAAAGTCTCTTTTGCGTTCAACAGGGTAGATATACCCATTGTTATAGCACTTGTAACACCTTTGTCGTTAGTTTGGAAAACTTTCGAAACCGTATTCTGGGAATCTTTGCTCAATAGCATTAAACGAGTAGTAGAACTCAACTGAGAGCCAGGCTCGTTGAACGAAAGAGCCCCTGAGCGACCAAGTTCAAGAAGAGTAATATCCAATCCTCCAAATTTAGCAATACTCTCTTCATACTGTTTGCAATATTCAAAAACGTTATCGCTTGCCTCAGGAGAGAAAACATTTTCAGGGTTAATATCAACTTTGTCAATAAAAACCTCTTTTAGGATGCTTAAAGAACTCTTTTCGCCTTCAATAGCGGGATAAAATTCAGCAACGTTGAAAATAATAGTGTTAGCAAAACTGAATCCATTTGCTTTATGCATCTCAACCAACTCATTATAAACAGAGTGAGTACCTAACCCCCACCCAAGAGCCATAACACATTTGCGGTTTTCAGCATTACATTTTTCAATAATCGAAGCAATTTTTCTTGCTACGTGAGCAGCACCTCCATCAGCACTCTCAAACACCTCAGTGTAAACTTTCTCAAACCTTGTTAACGCAGTAAGTTCAAGAGCATTATCGGGAGCATAATATCTCTTTGGAACTCTATCCAATTTAATTTGAGAACTTAAGTTTGTTTTCATAATTTTAAATATTTAGTAAAAGTTTTATCAATAAAATTTGTCTCTTTGTGCAACAAACAAAATTATATTTTTAAAAAAATAATTCAAAACTTTTTTGGAATAAAATTAATTAAAAGGATTAAAAAAATGAGAAATAAAAATTTTAGTCCAAAATTAAAAAATAGTGCAGTAAATATCCCTCTCTTTAAAATTTTAATTTATACCTTTGTATTTCAAGTGTACTTACCTTAGGCAAGGAGTGAGTAAAAACATAATGAATAGAAAAAATAACATAATATTAATAACCATAAAAATTAAACAATTATGAGACTTATTATTCAACCCGATTACGCAAACGTATCGCAATGGGCAGCAAATTATGTTGCATCTCGTATTAACACATTTGCTCCAACAGCAGAGAAACCATTTATTTTAGGATTGCCAACAGGATCATCTCCTCTTGGAATGTACAAAGCACTTATTGAGTTGAACAAAAAAGGAGTAGTATCATTCAAGAATGTTATAACATTCAATATGGATGAGTATATAGGATTACCCAAAGAGCATCCACAAAGTTATCACTCTTTTATGTGGAATAACTTCTTCAACCACATTGACATAAATCCAGAGAATGTAAACATACTTAACGGAAATGCCGAAGATCCCGAAGCAGAGTGTAAAGCATACGAAGAGAAAATAGCAAAATTAGGAGGAATTGACCTCTTCTTAGGAGGTATCGGACCTGATGGACACATTGCATTCAACGAACCAGGATCATCATTAACATCACGTACAAGAATAAAAACTCTTACAACCGATACAATCATTGCAAACTCTCGTTTCTTTGACAACGATGTAAATAAAGTACCCAAAACAGCATTAACAGTAGGAGTGGGAACAATTATGTCGGCAAAAAGCGTTTTGATTATTGTAAACGGACACAACAAAGCACGTGCCTTGAAACATGGAGTAGAGGGAAGTGTATCTCAAATGTGGACAATCAGTGCATTGCAACAACACGAAAAGAGTATCATCGTTTGTGATGAAGATGCAACTGCCGAGATTACAGTAGGAACATACAAATATTTCAAAGATATAGAAAAAGATAATTTAAATCCCGCTTCATTGCTATAAGAAAATAGTAAATAAAGATAAATAGTTTAACCCGTAGAATGATAAAAAAAATATTAATAACAGGGGCAGGAGGTTTTATAGGGAGTTATTTAGTAGAGGAGGCCCTAAAACAAGGATTTGAGGTTTACGCAGGAGTGCGAGCCTCAACAAATCTTGAATATCTGCAAGATGAAAGAATAAATTTCATAACACTCAATTTTGCAGATAATGAGCAACTTAAAAAACAGGTCGAGGAGTTTTCTCAAGCAAATGGCAAGTGGGACTATATTGTTCACAATATGGGCATAACAAAAACATTAGACCACTTTATGTTTGACAAAATAAACTTCTCATATCTTAAAACATTTGTAGATACCCTAATATCAACCAATAATGTTCCTGAGAAATTTGTCTATATGAGTAGCCTTAGTGCGTGGCGTTCAGATACAAAAGAACTCTATCATATCGACGACAAGGAGCATCCATATCCCTCTTCGGCGTACGGACGGAGTAAATTTAGGGGAGAGTTGTATTTGCGATCTCTAAAGAACTTTCCATTTGTGGCAATGCGTCCCACAGGAGTGTACGGGCCACGAGAGAAGGACTATTTTGAGATGATAAAACTCATAAAAAACGGGTTAGACATAACAGTAGGATTTGAACAGCAATATCTTACATTCATATATGTAAAAGATTTGGTAAAAGCAGTATTCCTCGCCCTCGAAAAAGGATGCGATGGCGAGGGATACTTCCTAACCGATGGAGTAGAGTATTACACACAAAAAGATTTCCGAAAGTTAGTATCAAAAGCACTTGGAAAGAAATTTGTATTGCCCATAACAGTACCATTAGGGCTGGTCAGGATGGTGTGTAGTATGAGCGAAAAATTTGCAAATAGCAAAAAAGTACCTGTATTAAACAAGGATAAATATCAAATACTAAAACAGAGAAACTGGACCTGCGACACATCAAAAGCCAAAAACGATCTTGACTACGTTGCCGATTATGACCTTGAAAAAGGGATAAACGAGAGCATAGCGTGGTATAAAGAGAATGGATGGTTATAGTAATTAAAAAAAGATTACTCACGTTTGCCGCATAAAAAATGCTTTTATGGTTTACAAATATGATTTTTTGGTAATAGGTTCTGGAATAGCCGGAATGAGTTTTGCCTTAAAAGTAGCAGAAAAAGGCAGGGTAGGAATAATATGTAAAACAGGCATAGAGGAGGCAAACACCTTTTATGCACAAGGAGGAATAGCGTCGGTAACAAAACCAACCGATAACTTTGAGAAACATATTGAAGACACCCTAATTTGTGGAGGAGGATTGTGTAACCGCCAAGCAGTAGAAAAAGTTGTCAGAGAGGCTCCTGCACAAATTGAGGAGTTGGTAAATTGGGGTGTAAATTTTGACATGGGCGCCCAAGCGGACAGGCGGGCTGCACCGGCCGAATGCGACAACTGAGCGCGGCCAACAGGGATAGATGAAACGGATGGGCGGGGACAAGCAGCCACTATCGAGTGCAACGGACAGATAGGCGGACCGTGGGAGCAAACCGCCAAAACAGATAAGCGGGCAGACGGGCTGTGCCAATCGGGTAAAACGGATGAGCGCGGCCAACAGGGCGGCGGACGGGAAAGCAAACCGGGAAAACAGGCCGAACAGGGTCTGCGAATACAACAAACCGCGCGGGG
>JAFQBL010000105.1 GCA_017416695.1 Bacteroidales bacterium
AGTGACAACGAGTTTGGATTTATATTCAAATCATCGGGTAGAGTAGTATATACAAAAGATTTGTACTTTACACCCCAACTAACAAGCGATACAACGCTTGTTATGACTTTAACTTCAGATGAGGGTTCAAAGTTTAATATAAAATATACTTTGCCATATGATAGTTACATGGTAGATGTTCAAATAACACAAGAGGGAATGGAGAAAGTGTTGCCTCACAATATGACAAATTTGGACTTTACATGGGAACAAAAGTTGCGTAGTCAGGAGAAGGGCAGAACTTTTGAGGAGCGAAACAGTACGCTAATGTACAAACGCATAGGAGAAGAGGTTGATGAACTATCTGAAACAGGAGAAGACTCTGAGAATATGCAATTGGGTATCAAATGGATAGGATTTAAAAACCAATTTTTCTCTTCAGTGTTGATTGCCGATAAAAGATTCAATGGTGCGCAACTATATTCAAAAGCAATTGAGGGAGATAGTGCATACTTAAAAGCATACAAAGCCGAAACATCATTTGAGTACAATCCAATAAATCCCGAAGGACCATCATATAGAATCTTCCTTGGGCCAAACCTTTATCCCCTACTGAAATCATACGATTCAGGCGTAGAAGATAGCGAGGAGTTAAACTTAGATAATCTTGTGCCATTGGGATGGACACTATTCCGTTGGATAAACACAATACTTGTAATTCCTGTTTTCACCTTCTTGGGACAATACATCGATAATTATGGAATAATAATACTGTTACTTACCATAATAATAAAGATAATAATATTGCCATTGACCTATAAATCATATATGTCAACTGCAAAAATTAGAGTCTTGCGTCCACAAATTGAGGAGATAAACGCAAAATATCCAGGTAACGAAAAAGCATTAGAGCGTCAAAGAGCAACTATGGATTTGTATAGTAAAGCAGGAGCAAGCCCAATGAGCGGATGTTTACCAATGCTGTTGCAGATGCCAATATTGATTGCTATGTTTGCGTTCTTCCCATCATCAATTGAATTGAGGGGTGAACCATTCCTATGGGCAGATGATCTTTCGGCATACGACGCAATATTGACATGGGATGCAAACATTCCAGTTATCTCTTGGATATTTGGAAATCACTTAAGTCTATTCTGTTTGTTGATGACAATAACCAATATTGTATATACAAAAATAAATATGGATAGTCAAGCCTCTGGTGCACAGATGCCAGGAATGAAGTGGATGATGTATCTAATGCCATTGATGTTCTTGGTATTCTTCAATAACTATGCATCAGGATTGAGTTACTATTACTTTGTTTCGCTATTGATAACAATACTTCAAACATACGCATTCCGTAAGTTTATAAATGAAGAAAAAGTATTGGCAAAACTAAAAGAGAATCAAAAGAAACCACGTAAGAAAAGCGGTTTTATGGCTCGATTAGAGGAGGCTCAAAAACGTCAGGAGGCAATGATGCGTGAACGTGCAAAACAAAATGCAAAACGCAGATAATAGAAAAGAAGATTTAATAAATAATATATAGAGGAGTGTTTTTAATGCTCCTCTATATTTTTATAAATGAATTTTTTATATCTTTATACGGCAATATATAAACAATGTATAGTATGAAAAAATTTTACCTATTTGTCGTAGCACTATTTGTATTGGTATTGAATGTAAATGCCGATTATTGTACCCGAACAACCAATAGTAATTCATCGCGATATTTAAGATCTGTATCATTTCAAGGAGGAATATATGAATTTACTCCCCTTACAATAGCAACATCGGGATATTCTGCAATCTACTACAATAAAATATCAAAAGTTTTTTATGCAAATGCAGGCTCAACAATAACACCCGTAATTGATTATGAAGGATCGTGGATGCAAGGATATGTATATATTGATTATGATAATGATGGAACTTTTAATACCGAAGATGAGTTAGTGGCATATAGCGGTTATGAAACCAGCAGTGGTGCATGGGTAAATAGTAATGGCGAGGCAGTAGCAGATGGAGGATCGTGTTTGCCATCATCAACACCCTCTTTCATAATCCCAGAATCAATACTTTCGGGTGATTATAGGATGCGAATAAAAGTTGATTGGAACTATCTTGATGCGTGTGGCAGAACATCTGCAACAGGAAACTCTATGGAGCAGAACGGAGGAGCGATAGTTGATTTAACACTACGATTAACCGGTATTACATATAATTATCCCATAACAATAGAGAACGAATACACCTCAGAATATATCTTAGACTGGGTTGAAGATTTTAATACAGGTAGATTGGATGAAACAGTATGGAGTAAGATAGAACCATACGAGAGTGGTAATCCTGATTGGCGAAAGAATATCTCAACCTACGATGGATGTTTTGATTTTCGTGATGGCAATATAGTTCTTAGAGGAATAACTAATCCAGGAGAATCAATAACAGGAGATAGTCGCACATATCTATGTGGAGGAATAGAATCATTAGGGAAAAAAAGTTTTAAGAATGGTCGTATTGAGATACGAGCAAAAACCTCTTCAGCACGAGGAGCGTGGCCCGCATTATGGATGATGCCAGAAGATCAATCGGCAGGCTGGCCAGGATGTGGAGAGATAGATATCTTTGAACACCTCAACTATGATTCATTTGTATATCAAACATTGCATAGCAACTATACTTATAATGTAAGTAAAGAGTCTCCATTATCGCACATAACTGAGTCGGTAAATGTTGCCGATTATAATACATATGGAGTGGTCTTGTCTCCTGATACACTAAAACTGATGGTTAACAATAAGGTAACAATGGCATATCCAAACACAGGAGCAACAGATCAATATCCATATGCAAAGGAGTTCTATTTAATCCTTGATATGCAGTTGGGTGGCTCATGGGTAGGATCGGTAACAGGAGAGAATTTACCTGTGGAGATGTATCTTGATTGGGTGAAATTCTATAAGAATTACGAAACAGGAGGAAAACTGTCAGTAAAAACTCTTGAAAATACAGTAGTAGCATCAGGAACTACTGTACCAGAGAATACAGTGCTATTAATATCTGCAACACCTGTAGAGGGTTATGAGGTAGAGACAATAATGGTAAATGGAGAAGATGTAACATCGCAACACAATATCTCGGGAGCATACGCATACTCTCCAACCTCTGCCACAACAATATCTGCTACATATAAAGAAAAAGAGTGTGTTGTAAATTATACAATTGAGGGAGGAGTCTCACTATCTCTACTTGATGAAGATGATAATCAAGTTGCAAATGGAAGTAAAGTTACATATGGAAAAAACATATATGTAAATCTATCCCCTGTTGCAGGAGAATCGTTAGTACAATATACTGTAAATGGAGAAGATAAATCATCAGAAGTTGTAAGCGGAACACATACAATAAAAGTAACAGATGATACAAGTATA
>JAFQBL010000106.1 GCA_017416695.1 Bacteroidales bacterium
CACATAAAATACGTTTAGTTATTTTTATTTCCAAGAACTAAATTATCATTTGTCATACGCAATATATAATCTTGGATAATTGCCTTGCATTTATTAAGCATCATATCTTGCGTGTCAACTTTACCAAGCAGATTATCTTTTAAAAGAGAGTCTGTTTTGTAGTTATATAGAGCAATAGGTTTCTCACCATCGAACTGAATAATGTAGTCGCCTTCATAAAATTGATAAATTCCGTTATTATAATTAATACACCAATTTTCATTTGGATTATCTTCAAAAAGATTTTTTCCAAAAGCCAAATACTCTTCAGGATAGTTTAAGTAATCTAATATAGTAGGCATTATATCAATTTGTTGAGCAATTTTATTGCTATCTCCTTTAATCTCCTCGTTAGGTTTGTAGAATATAATGGGAATGCGATATAGTCCAACATCTGTTAGATACTCTTTGTGTAACGATGCGTTTGTATGATCAGCAGTAATAACAAAAAGAGTATTTTTACTCCACTCTTGTTTTTCAACCGTATCAAAGAATTTTTTTAGAGCATTATCAGTATATCTTACACACTTATGTATAGGGTGTTCCTCTTCCTTATATATATCTTTATACTCATTAGGAATTTTGAAAGGATGATGAGAAGAAGCCGTGAATATTGATGCTACAAAAGGTTCTTTAAATTCCGATAATTTATTGGCGAAGAATTGCATAAAGGGTTCGTCCCATATAGCCCACATTCCATCAAAATCTTTGTCATTATTATATTCATCCATACCATAGTACTCTTGCCATCCGCTGGTTTTCGCAAAAGCCTGAAATCCCATTGAGCCATTTGGCGCTCCATGAAAGAATGCTGAACGATAACCATATTTATTTAACTCTTTTGCAATACTCGATACATTGTTTGTTGCGTAGTGAGTAACAAAATATGGCTCTATAAACATTGGGATACTGCTTAATATTGAAGGCATTCCATCAATAGATTTTCTTCCATTACTAAATGAATATTTAAAAGATAAGCCTTTATCCTGAAGTCTCTTTATATAAGGAGCATAACCATAATCAATATACTCTTGTCCCATACTCTCCAATATTATAATAACAACGTTTAACTTTTTAAACTCATTGTTCTTGGGAGAGTGAATAGGAGAGTAGTATTTTATTATTTCTCCATTGTTAAAGTAGTTGGGATTCTCATAAGTAGTTTTACCAATAGTTCTTATAATTGAAAATGGAGTATTTAATACAATTGCTGTTTCAATAGGAGAGTTTACGTATTTATTGGCATTGCCAATAGTAATAGGTCGAGTAGAGTGAGCAAATCCTCCTCTTATACCTGCAATACAAAACGGAATAGTGGCGATAAATATAAATGTTGATGTGAGATAATATATGAAAGCAGATTTTGTTAAAAAATTTTCTTTATTTATAACATTCCCTTTTATGGGGTTTCTGTATGCTTTATACAGAACAATAATCATTATAATGCCTATAATTACCAGAATATAATTATTAAGCATCTCATTACCAATTATTTTTACAATATTATCTTCTCTGTCAAACTCTGAAAATACTGATGCAGTAGTCCTTCTGTTTGTGTATCTAAAATATACAACATCAATAAAGTTTAAGATTAAAGCAATGGTGTTGGTTACTATAAAAATAAATTTTGAAATATTTTGCCATAATTTTCTTTCTCTACAAGGTAAAGGAATAAGCATTAGTAATATATATAAAATGTTTATATATATAATACCTGCTGTATCAAAAACAATAGCACCATTAATAATATCTAAAACATTATTGCTTTCAATATTTGGGAAATAATCCAGGTTTGAAATAAAAAATACTAATCTACATATACCGAATGAAGTATATGCGATTAGTATATTTATTATTGTGTAAACAAAAAACTTTAAAGGTGAGTATATATTGTTTAGTCTTACCATTATAAGTTTACCAACCAAATTTACTGATTTTTGATAATCTCTCTTCGTCTAATATTTTAATGTTTCGGCCGTTTACCTCAATAAGTCCTTCTTTGGCAAATGCAGATAGAGTTCTAATAGCATTTGATGTTGTCATATTTGATAGATTTGCAAGATCCTCACGAGAGAACTTGGCTTCTAATGTGCTATCATCTGATAATCCATAAAAATCCCTTAATCTAAACAATGATTCAGCCAATCTACCTCTTATGTGTTTTTGAGTAAGAGATACTATCATATTATCGGAGTGTAGTAACTCTCCAGCAGTTTGCTTAACAAAGAAGTGTGAAAGTTTGCTGTTTTTATACATATAACTCTCAAGAATATCCATAGGTAAGAAAGCCACGATAGAAGATTCAAGAGTTATAGCATTTGCCGTGTAAGGTATATTTGCAAAGTAGGCGTGAAACCCGAAATATTGAAGGGGGCGTATAAGTCTTATGATTTGGTAACGACCACCAACACCCTCTTTAGTAAGTTTAACTTTACCCCTTATAAGACACATTAAGAACTTGGAGTCTTCTCCTTCTTTGTATATGGTACAATCTTTTTTTAGCGATCTTACTTCAAAATGCGTAAGCATTTCGGATTTCTCTTCTTGTGTGAAGAGATTCCAAATATCAGCCATTTCGCCTTTAATAACACTCTTAATAAGGGTTTGTCGTACCATCTGCAATATTATAATCTATTTTCAGTTATATACTTTTCTGCATCCATAGCCGCTTTACAGCCACCTCCTGCCGCAACAATAGCCTGGCGGTAACGAGTATCAGCAACATCACCAGCCGCAAAAATGCCAGGAATATTTGTTTCGCTTGTAATACCTTTTGTTATAATGTAGCCCTCATTGTTAAGTTCAATATATGGCTTAAATACATCAGTATTAGGTTTATGTCCTATTGCAAGGAAAAAACCATCAATAGCAATGTCAAATCTCTCTTCATTCTCCTCACCTTTGAATCTCACTAAATTAGCACCCTCCAAAACTTCTTCTCCAAATAGACCTTCAGTTTGTGTGTTAAAGAGTATCTCAATCTTAGGATTGCTCTTAACTCTCTCTTGCATTATATTAGATGCTCTTAGATAGTCTTTACGAACAATCATATAAACTTTACTTGCAAGATTAGAGAGATATGTTGCCTCTTCACAAGCAGTATCTCCACCACCAACTACAGCAACAACTTTTCTGCGGTAAAAGAATCCGTCACAAGTAGCACATGCCGAAACGCCTAAACCTCTATATTTATTTTCATCTTCCAATCCAAGATATTTTGCTGATGCACCAGTTGCTATAATTATAGTATCTGCTTCAATATCTTTTTCTGCATCAATAGTTAATTTATATGGAGCAGAAGAGAAATCAACAGAAGTAATCATACCTCTTCTGATGTCTGCACCAAATCTTAAAGCCTGATTTCTTAAATCTTCCATCATATCACTGCCCGAAATCCCTTGAGGATAACCAGGAAAATTTTCAATATCAGTTGTTGTCGTAAGTTGTCCACCAGGTTGTGTTCCTTCAATAACTACTGGTGATAAATTTGCTCTTCCTGCATATATAGCAGCAGTATAACCCGCAGGTCCTGAGCCAATAATTAAACATTTAATACGTCCCATAAAATTATCTTAAATCAATTATTTCAATGTTAGGATATTGTTTCTCGTTAAATTCAAATTTAGAATTATCTAAGTTAATATATTTATAATTAGACACATTAATGACAATTTTTGTTTTGTCCCTATTGGTAATTTCTATTTTAGATGGGTATAAAAGTTTTTTGTTTATGGTAACATTTACAAACGAGATGTTGTCATCACTATTTTTAGGTAAAAGAGACACAATTTCAGAACTTTCGTTTGATGTCTTGGTTGAACATTTAAATCTATTACTATAATTTTTAAGTAGTAGGTATGGATTAATACTTATAATCTCCTCCTCATCAGGAGACGTGATATTTATCTCATTATTGTTTCTTATATACGACCAAAGAATGGAACCATCGTAACCACATTCCATCTCATCAGTTACAAAATAGAACATTCTGTCCTTAATAGATATTGATCCTTTAATTATAGAAACATATCCGTTTGTTTCAGAATTTATATGAAAATTGGCATTAACACCATTTGATTCTTCAAAATTACCAACTACTTTATCCAAAACATTATTACCATGATTGCTTTGAGAATAGGCTGGTAGCGTAAGAATCAATGATATAAATATTATATTAATATATTTTTTCATATTCTTTTGTTGAAATTATTCTTTAAAAGATAGTTTTATCCTTTTAAATTGTCTAATAAATTTTCAAGAGCCATTAAATCCATCATTAAAACTTCACGAGCTTTACTGCCTTTACTTGGTCAAACAATAACTGATGCTTCAAGTTGATCCATTATCCTTCCTGCTCTATTATATCCAAGAGAGAATTTTCTTTGTATTAATGATGTAGAGCCCTGTTGTTCCGAAACTACTAATCTTGCCGCCTCTTCAAACAATTCGTCCCTATCTTTTAAATTAACATTATTTCCTGATGAATCAGAATTGTCATCACAATACTCAGGCAATTCGTATGCTTCGGGGTATCCTTGTTGTTTGCCAATATAGTTACAAATATCTTCAACCTC